>CABUAP010000061.1 GCA_902489675.1 uncultured Azospirillum sp.
ATCTGCCAGGTGTTTCCGTCATCGCTTTGATACCATGCGTGCCACTCAAGGCAGGCATCTTCTTCGGCTGTCAGGTTGACGTATTCCGTTTTGACGATTCGCGGATTTTCCGCCAACCGCGCCATTGCCCGAAAGCTTTCGGCCACATTGAGCCGCGGTGTGTAAACGTGAAAATCTATATCCCTATGTTTCATCAGCAGGCCGGTTTTGAGCGAACCGATCAGGTTGATTTTGGCGCCGACGCTTTGCCAACAGCCAATGACGTTGCTTTGCTCAATGACAAGAAAGGCCTGTTTTCTGTTTTCGGCTGCCAGCTTCAGTATTTTTTCCGTCGTTTCCATTTTCTGCTCTCCTCCTGTTGACGGCGGCATTATAAACGGTTTATCATACCGGGCAATTGAAAAATCCGTCCGGCGGAATAAATAAAAGTACGGTCGGAAAATGCAAACGGAGAAAAAAATGAAGGTATTGATGATAAACGGCAGCCCCAACGAACACGGCTGCACCGACACGGCTTTGAAAATCGTTTCCGGCGCGTTGGCGGAAGACGGCGTCGAAAGCGAAACCGTCTGGCTCGGCAACCGCGCCGTGCAGGACTGCATCGGCTGCGGCGCCTGCCGGAAGCTGAACAACCGTTGCGTGTTTGACGACGACATTGTCAACCGCATTTTGGAGAAAGCGGAGCAGGCCGACGGTTTCGTTTTCGGTTCGCCGACGTATTATGCGCACTCAAACGGCCGGATCCTGTCGGTTCTTGACCGGGTGTTTTATGCCGGTTCGTCCGTTTTTGCCGGCAAACCCGGTGCCGCCGTCGTTTCCGCCCGCCGGGCGGGGACCACCGCCAACCTTGATGTCATCAACAAATATTTCATGATCAGCCGTATGCCGGTTGTCAGCAGCTGTTACTGGAACATGGTGCACGGCAACAAGCCGGAAGAAGTCTGGCAGGATAAGGAAGGCGTGCAGATTATGCGCATTTTGGGGCACGAGATGTCATGGCTGTTAAAATCGATTGAAGCCGGGCGTCTTGCCGGCCTTTCCCGGCCGGAACCGGAAGAGAAAATCCGTACCAATTTTATCCGTTGAATGCCGGCGTAAGGAAAAGCTCCCGCAGATTTTGCGGGAGCTTTTCCGTTGGCGGAATTTTTCCGGTTATCTGCCGAAAACGGCGTCTTTGAGGCGTTTGAGGGTGGCGCGGGCGACCGGTCGCGCTTTGGCGGCGCCTTCTTCCAGCATGGCTTCTACCTCGGCGTAGTGATTCATATAGTAACTGTATTTTTCCCGGGCGTCTCTTATCTCGCTGACAACGGCGTCAAGCAGCATGTTTTTGATGTGGCCGTAGCCGAGTCTGCCCTGCCGCAGGCCGTCGCCCATTTCCCGCAGTTGTTCGGGGGAAGCGATGGATTTGTAAATTTCATAAACCAGAATTTCATCCGGATTTTTGGGTTCTTCCATCGGCCGGGAGTCGGTTTTGATTGAAAAAATGGCTTTCTTGATTGCCTTGTCGTCTTCAAACAGCGGGATCACGTTGCCATAGGATTTGCTCATCTTGCGGCCGTCGATGCCGGGAACGACCGCTACGTTTTCGTCAATCGAATATTCCGGCAGCACCAACAATTGTTTGTTGTAATGGGCATTGATGGCGCCGGCGATGTCACGGGCGATTTCCACGTGCTGCACCTGATCCTTGCCGACCGGCACGATATCGGTGTCATAGGCAAGGATGTCGGCAGCCATCAGTGTGGGATAGGTGTAAAGACCCATGTTGATGCCGTCGTCGTCGGGTTTGCCGGCTTCGCGGTTGCGGTCGACCGCGGCTTTGTAGGCGTGCGCCTTGTTCATAAAGCCTTTGGGCGTATAGGCGTATAAAATGGTGGTGATTTCCGGAATTTCGGCAATATCGGACTGCCGATAGAAAACCGAACGTGCCGGATCAAGCCCGCCGGCCAAATAGATACAGGCGATTTCTTTTAATTTCTGGTTTAAAACCGCCGGGTCTTTCTCCGCGTTGATGGCATGATAATCGGCAATGAACATGTAATGCTTGCCGCCGGCGTCAAGCGCCTGATGTCCCAGCCGGATGGCCGGTTTGATGGCGCCGAGATAGTTGCCGAGATGCGGTGTTCCGGTCGGCTTCACACCAGTTAAAACTTTTTTGTCTTCAAACATTTTTTGTCGGTCCTCTTAAAATTTTTATTGTATTTATTTGTAAAATTGATACTCTGTCCGCGTTTATAAATCAATCAAAAAACTAAGGACATGTGAAATGCTGGATATAAAATTCATTATCGAAAATCAGAAACTGGTGGAAGAAGGCATTGCCAAAAAAGGTTTGTCCGTCGACATCCCCGCCCTGATCGCCCTGCATTTGGACATCAACAAGCTGAAAACCTCCTCCCAGGCGTTGGCCGAAGAAAAGAACCGGCTGAGCAATTCGATCAAATCCGCTTCCGCGGAAGAACGTCCGGCAATCATCGCCAAAAGCAAAGCCCTCGGCGAAGAACTGAAGGCGGAACAGGAAAAGCTTGCGGTTGAACAAAAGAAATTTGATGAGATCATGTGGCGTATGCCCAATCTGCCGTCGCCGGAAAGCCCGATCGGTGCCGATGACAGCGAAAACGTGGTCCGCCGCAAAGTAGGTGAACCGACAAAATTTGATTTTGCGCCGCGTGATCATGTCGAGTTGATGGAATTAAACGGCTGGAGCGAGATGGAACGAATTACCAAAGTTTGCGGTTCGCGCACCTATGCCATTGCCAATGAACTGGCGCGGCTGGAACTGGCGATTCATCTGCTGGTTATGGATAAATTGGCGGAAAACGGCTTCCGGGTAATTACCGTGCCTTCGCTGTCCAAGGAAAAACCGCTTTACGGCCAGGGATATCTGCCGTTTGCCCGTGATGAAATTTATTACATGCCCGAAGATGATCTTTATTTGTCGGGAACGGCAGAGTTGATTTTGAACTCGCTCAGAGCCGACGAAATCATTCCCGAAAATGAACTGCCGATTCTTTATGCCGGCTTTTCTCCCTGCTTCCGCCGTGAAGCCGGTGCCGCCGGCAAGGACACCCGCGGTTTGACCCGGGTTCACCAGTTTATGAAGACGGAACAGTTCGTTATCTGCAAAAACGACGTTAACGAAAGCGAAAAGTGGCATCAGAAACTGCTGCAGATTTCCGAAGAAGTGTTGCAGGATTTGGAATTGCCTTATCAGGTGCTGGAAGTTTGTACCGGTGACATGGGGGCGCCCAAATATCGCCAGTACGATTTGGAAGCTTGGGTTCCCACTCAGAATTGTTATCGTGAAACGCACAGCTGTTCCAATATTACCGACTGGCAGGCCCGCCGTACCAACCTGCGTTATCGCGACAACGCTGACGGCAAAGTCAAATTCGTGCATACGCTGAACAATACCGGCATTGCCACTCCGCGGGCGCTGGTGCCGTTTTTGGAAAACCATCAGCAGGCTGACGGATCGATTCGCATTCCGGAAAAGCTGCAGCCTTACATGATGGGCAAAAAGTTCATCGGCGGCAAAAAATAGACGCATAAAAGCAAAACCCCGGGTTTCCGGGGTTTTGTTTTGCAATCTTTCTCCTTCGGCCGGACCGGGAGGAGAAAAATTTCCGCAGGATATAAAAGTTTCCGATGAAAAATTGACAAAAAAACGAAGTCGTATATAATTAAGAAAATGGCCAAAGACGGATTTTTCGGGGGAAATATGAGTAATCAGGTATTGTTGGGGCAGGCGCTGCGGTCGATTGTCCTGAAAGGTTCAAAGGAAACTGAAGAACGTTATGAACGAGAGTTGGCCGCGGCGGAAAGCGAACGCAAAAAGGCTGAAGCCGAATTCAAGGCTGCCGGTGCTGTCCGCATCAAGGAGATAAAACAGCGGATTGGAGAGCTTTCGGCAGAGATCAGGCAGGCTGCGCCGCAACAAAAAAGAACGCTCGGAGAAGAAATCAAAAAACTGAATGCGGAAATTGAAAGCCTGAAAACGCCGCCGGCCAACCGTTTTGCTTATCTTGACAGCGAAATCAAGGCCTATGCCGGCAGTCAGCTGCTGTTCAAACCGCTGCTTTCGCCGCAGATGCTGGCAAAATACGGCGTTGCCTTTTCTTTTAACGAGCAGGGGCGGCTGGTGCTTGATGCCGACGAGTTGCGCGAAAGTCCCCTCGGCGACAAAATCCGCTCCGGCGCCGATTATATTTTCGAACGCACCCGCGAGCTTGGCGGGAAAATTACCCGTGCCGCCGACGTCAACAACATTGTGCTGATGGATGCCAAAAGGCTGTTGTCAAGGGAACCTGAAAAAATAGATTTTGAACTGATTGAGGAGTGTCATAACGCGTTCAATGCGGAAAAGGCCGAGCGGGAAAAGAAAAACAAGGAGCTTGCCCGCCGCCGTGAAGAAAGCCGCACCGGCATCAGGGTGATAAAAGAGTATTCCGACGGCTATTCGATGGTCGAAATGCTGCCGAGTCCGGTTTATGACGAAAACGGAAAACTGCTTCATCATGTTTCGCTGAAATACGAATCCGACGAGATGGGGCACTGCGTCGGCCGCGGGGGATATAACGACCGTATCGGCACCGAAGGCTGGCATTTTTATTCGCTGCGCGGCCCGAACGAGGACGGCGTGTTGGTGCCGCACTGTACGATTTCGATAGAAAACGGCCGCCTGGCGCAAATCAAAGGCAACTCCAACCTGGCGGTCAAAAACCGTTATGTGGCCGACGTGCGCGATTTTGTGCAGTCGCTTGACATGCCGATTCCCAATTCGGAAAAAGAACGCATCGGTTATGTAAAAGACGTTAACAGACGGGAAGTCGACCTGTTTGATTTGCAGCCGGGAACGGAACTGGAGAGTCTGAAGCTTGCGGCCGGCGATTATAAAGGCATCCGGTTGCAAAATGTTGCCCGGGTCGGCCGTCTGAGTTTTGAAGGCAAAGTCGACCTCAGGGATTACCGCGAGGCGGCGGCAATCGGCCGTATCGATTCCCTGACGCTGGAAACGGCGGAAGACGCGGCCTTGTATGATCAGGTACCGCTCAATGCCGGCAAACTGCTGATCACCGGCGGCATTCTGCCGCGGCATCTGGGACGGGCCGAAACCGTTGTGCTGGGCAAAGATGCAAAAGCGGACTTTTCCCGCGACTGGGAGAACGTCCGCCGGCTGGAACTGAACGATGAAACCGTTCTTGACGCCCGGCGGCTGCCGGTGTTTGCCGAAGGGATCAAAGGCGGCGTCTGGCATCATGTGGAAAATCTGACAACGTTTGAATTGTTGAACAAAATGCTCGGAAGCGAATGGACGACTGCTCATTGCCGGGTTGAAAACGGCAAGACGATTGTTGATGCCGACCTGGACTTAAGCGGCCGCGGCCTTGTCCGGCTGCCGCCGGATATGAAAAATACGGTAGTTCTGGGAACGCTTGATTTGTCGGACAACCGGCTGGACGACGTCAGTGCGCCGCTTGCGTATCCGGATTGCGAAAGAATGATTTTGCGGAACGGTTTCGGCGTATATAATCCCGATCGTTTTGAAGCGCTACCGTATTTGGCGGAGGGAATAGACTGCCGTCCCCGGGACGTATATCTGGAAAACCGCAATTTGGCCGAAGTGCTGGACAAATTTGCTCTGATCGACAGGGCGCGGATTAAAAACGAAAACGGCCGTTTTATAATTGACGGCGACCTGGATCTGGATTCGCTGAATACGTTTGACGGTTCCGGTTTTCCCGGCCGTAACATTGAGAACATTGAAGTGACGGGGCGGTTTACGGCGTTGTCCGAAATGACAGAATATCCTTCCTGTCGCACGCTTTGCCTGAGAGCTCTGCCGCAGGACGTTACGGTGTCTGATCAAACGGAAAAGGTGGTGTTTTTGCCGTCCCGCGAACATATAAGCAGGTTGAAAGGCAAAAATCTGAAACGGGTTGTTTTCAATGACTGCTATCTGACCTGCGCGGATTTGCATAAATTTGATCCCGGCGTCAGTTATGAAGGAACTTTTTACTTAAAGGACGAGCCGGAAGCGGAAAAACCGGCAATGCAAGATTTCTCCGGCCTGCGGTTTGAAGGCATGTTAACAATTTCCGGCACCTGCAACATTGAAGGCATCAGTCGTTTGCCCCATTGTAAAAAAGTGAATTTTCACGGGCGCGTAACGGAAAAGGAATTGCTGATGCTGCATCCCGAAACCGAAGAACTGCTCTGTCCCGACACGTTTGATTTGGATATGCTTCCCGCCGGCAGCCGTTTGAAATATATTTCTCTCAACAGCAATTTTTATCACCGGAAAAAGGAAGAGTATACGGATTTTCTGCGTCGGGCTTCCGAGCGCGGAATCGTGTGCGGCTACGGCATTGAACCCGATTTGTCCGATTGTCTGTTGAAAAAGGTTGAGCTTCGTTGGGATGAGAAACATAAGGACATTTCAACCCTGCCGCAGGCGGAAGAACTGTGCATACTCAGTCCCGCTTACGATTTTGACAATCGTTTTTTAAAAGATGCTTCGTCATCTCTGAAAGTGTTGGACCTGTCCTATATGCGCGGTCCTGTCGATTTTTCGGCACTGCCGCGGGATGTCGCTTTGCGGGAACTTTCCCTTGGCGACAGTCCGATGCAAAACGATATTCTCGGGCAGCTGCCGAAATCGCTTGAATCAATCCGGTTTCTGCGTTGTTCGGGCAATCCTGATCTGGAACCGATTAACCGTATGCCGAATTTGCAGCGTCTTGACGTTTCCCAGATGACGCTCCCGGCCGACGCGCTCGACCGGATTGACCCCGATCGTCTGGCAGCGCTTGAGGTGAGCGGCGACACCGGTTTGGTCATGCGGGCGGAGGAGATCGTTGCCATCCGTCGGCTGCCGCCGTCAAAGGAAAATGATCAGATCAGGAAAATGCATGAGTGGCTGACGACGGAAAACAAGGAAGTGCCCTATTTTGTCCGGCAGGTTGTTTTTTACGGAACGGCCGGAGAGATATTGTCCGGCAAACATCCGCAGGCGGTTACGGCGGAGGAAATCGCCGCCAGGGTCAAAGGCGTGGAAAACTTCATGCTGGACAACTGTGCCAAAATCATCATGGCGGAAGAACGCGGACACAAAACCGGCAGCGAAAAGGCCGGTCGCGCCGTTTTGGGGGAAAACAAAGGGAAAAAGCTCGGTTTCTATGGCCATGTCACCGGTTATTATACGCATAGTCCCGATATTTCCAAAGCCGGCAAAATCGTCAGGTCGGTTTTGACCCGCAGTATCCGCCATCATCCTGATTTTGCCAAAGCGGAAGAACTTGTTGCCGGCCGTCTGTCCGCGCATGCCCGAAATTTGCAGTTGAATTTCAACAGGCAGCTGACGGATCGGGGACAAACGCTCAAAGCTTACGTCAATGCCGCACGGTACAACCAAGGTAATGCCGGTTTTAACGCTGCGGTTCGAAAAATGCACGAGTACAAAAGATACGGCTGACCGGCTGCA
>CABUAP010000062.1 GCA_902489675.1 uncultured Azospirillum sp.
TTTGGGACAAGGTGTCGGGGAAAATTTATTGGCTGTCCAAGGCTGTTTCCGACAAGTTTTTAAAAGTAAGCGATAATCTTTTGAATATAAACGGCTTTTTCCCTTGTCCAAAACCGATTTTTGCCACCCAGACCAACAACAGCATTATCCCGATGCCGGATTATTGCATGATCAGGGAAATGTTGAATGAGTTGAACGGGATTAATACCCGGATGAAACTGACGATGCAGGCTCTGAAAGTCAGCGGGGCCTATGACAACGCTTTTCCCGAATTGGCGGATATTTTGAGCAAGGATGTCACTTTGGTGGCGGTGAGCGATTTTGTGAAGCTGCGGGAAAACGGCGGTATCCGCGGCGTTGTCGATTTTGCGCCGATTGAACAATATGTGACGGCGCTGGAACAGTTGGCCGTGCGGCGGCAGGATGTGATTGCCAGCATTTTTGATGTGACCGGCGTGAGTGATATTATGCGCGGTTCATCCGACGGCAGCGATACGGCAACCGCAGTGGTGAAGAAAACAAATTTCGGTACTTTGCGTAATCAGGATCGGCAGAATGATATGCAGCGTTTTATCCGTGATTTGCTGCGGATTAAGGCGGAGATCATCTGCGAGATGTTTGATCCCGAACGATTGGCCGGTTTTTTGGATGAGAGCAAAAGACAGGATGAGGCGCTGGTAGCTGCTGCAGTTAATATTCTTAAAACGGAGAAATTGCGGGGAATGCTTTTCAGCGTGGAAACCGATGCCGTGTTTAACCGAGAAGAGGAAAGTAATAAGGTGATCAATGCCGTTAGGACAATCAATGATATGATAACGGTTGCCTTATCTACGGTTACCCAGCAGCCGCTTTTGCTCCCGCTTTACAAAATCATGATTGATTCTGTAGTGGATACTCTTCCGCGCGGCCGGGTGTTTGAAAATGTGCTGGAAAAAGTTTTTGCCGATGTAACGGCTTTTCTTGATCAGCAACAGAAAGCCCAACAGCTTGAACAGCAACGTCAGCAACAGGCGGTACAACAGCCGCAGCAAAATCCGATGCTGGAACTTGAAAGACAGAAAAATGCGCTGAAGGCAAAAGAGCTGGAGATTAAGGAAAAAATTGAGCAACAGCGGATTGATCTTGAAAACCGCCAGTTGGAAGCAGAAACCGCCGTTAAGGTGAAAAAGCTTGATCTGGAGGCTCAAGGGGAGGTGAAAAGGTGAGCTATTTTAACCGGCAATGGACGGAAGAAATTGTGCTTCCCGATGGATCGACGGCATCCTGCCAGCAGGATGTCGATCGTTTTTTAAAGGAAAATCAGCTTGCTTTGGCAGGAGATTATTCGGACGAATTCCGTAAAAAGGTGCGTCTTGATAATGAGCGGACTGAGCGCAGAGAACTCTGGGCTGAGTTTATTCGTAATTATAAAAGGAGTATATGGTATGCAAAAAAGTGAAACCAGACGGTTCCTGGAGGAACAGTTTGACAAATATGAGAGATCAAAGTCGGAACGAAAAGCTGATGCTTTTGTTTCGGAATTGAGCGGAGAAGGGGAGCCGGTGGACGAATATCTGCAGGCTCCCGCTTCTTATGGCGGTGAGTGGGGTGAAATTTTCAAAAGCGTTCCCTTGGAAATGCGGCGTTTTCTGCATGAACGGGAAGCAAAAATTGCGAAAATTTTTGACCTGCTCAGAGATGAACTGCAGACAAAGCGTTTTCTGGATGAGGAATTTTCAAGCAAAGGTTGTCGTCACGGATTTAAATCGGCAAAAGATTGGATTGAAAAACTGATTTTTGCCGAGGAAATGATGGAAGCACATCCGCGGGATACGCTTTGCTATTTGGCCAGAGCTTATGGCGTTGATCGGGATTTTCCGGTCAGAGCCGAGCGGTCGACAGATGTCTGCGAAATGAAAATAGACCTTTTGGGGGAGGAGCTGCGTCGTTTGGAAGAGCGTTTTGACGAGAGAGAACGTCATTATGCCGCTGCGGCTGCTGCCGCTCAAGCTGCCAGAAAGGCTAAAGCCGCCGGTTTTTCACCGCGCGGGAGGGCTGCGGCTGCGGAAGACGAACGGGAAATGACAACCCGCCAGCTTCTGGAGAAGAAGTTTGCAGAACTTGAAGATTAAACAAATAATTATGTATCGAAAACGAAAAATCATTTTTTTATAAGGGAAAAATAAAATGGCAAATGAAAATTATAATGAAATTTTTACATCTACTTTGGAAAACCGCAGCGGTAAGATTGCCGATGCTGTTTCTAAGAACAATGCTCTTTTGAACCGTTTGCGCGAAAAAGGTCATAACCGACTGATTTACGGTGGTTCCAAGATTTTGGAAGAACTGGAATACGGTCAGGGTGATATGAGCTGGTATTCGGGATATGATTCGATTGAATACACCCCCAAACAGCTGTTTACCGCTGCCGAATACAGTTTGAAGCTGTGTGCGGTGCCGGTTGCCGTTTCCGGTGAGGATATGTTGAAGAACTCGGGCAAATATCAGATTATGGATTTGTTTGAAAAACGAATTGAAAATGCTCAGAAAACAATGAGCAACAAAATGTCCGAAGCCGTTTACGGCGACGGTACCGCTTCGAGCGGCAAGGCAATCGGCGGGTTGGCGCTGCTGGTGGCCGATGCGCCTGAAACCGGAACCGTCGGCGGCATTAACCGTGCAACCTCGGGTAATGAATTTTGGCGTAACCAGTCGGTTAGCGCTGATGCGGCTTTGACTTCGGAAACACTGCGTCCGGCAATGGATAAACTTTATCTTTCGCTGTGCCGCGGTTCCGATAAACCGGATCTGATCATTGCCGGCAATTCGATGTATTCCAAATTTGAGGAATCTTTGACGGCATTGCAGCGTTATTCCGATCCGAAAATGGCGGAAGCCGGTTTTTCTGCGTTGCGCTTTAAGGGAGCAGATGTGGTGTTTGACGGCGGTCAGGGCGGTAATTGTCCGGAAAACAAGATGTATTTCCTCAATACCAACTATATTTACCTGCGCAGCCACAAAGATCGCGATATGAAAGTGATCGGCGGCGAGCGTATGGCTGTTAATCAGGATGCAATTTACAAAATTGTCGGTTGGGCCGGTAATATGACCATGTCCAATGCGGCTCTGCAGGGTGTTTTGATTGATAAGAGCGAATAGTTCGGTTGTTGGATCAGAAAGTCCGGTTTTGCCGGACTTTCTTTTTTTTATTGTGAATTTTTTTAGGCGGTTTCTGCCGTTTTTTATTGAAGGAGAATAACATGGATTTTGCGATGTTTGAAAAAATAGCCAATAACAGCTGCAGCGAAGAAGGCGTTGCCGCCCGTTTTTATGACCGGGTGGTAAAAACCGGGGAAGTCGGAGAAAACGGGCTGCCTAAATTTAAGCTGGTTTGTTTTTGCGAAATCAGAATTAAAGATAATATTTCGGAGGTGTATGATCAGCCGGCGGGAGAAGATAAAATTCGCCGTTTTCCTGCCGAATATGCCCGATATCAGCTGGAAAAAAAACAAGTGGTGGACGGAACGCCGCTTGAACAGTTTGCTTTTTTGAACCGAGCCGAGGTGGAAACGCTCAAGGTACACGGCATTTTTACGGTAGAGGCTTTGGCCGCTGTTGAAGATGACAAAGCGATTCAACTGGGATTGGCCGAAGAAAAACAGTTGGCGGAAAAGTTTTTGCAGCAGGCAAAAGATAATTTGTCTTTAAAACGCTGGCAGAAAAAAGAGGAAGAATATCTGGCAAAGATCAGATGTTTGGAAGAAGAAATTGCCGCTTTGAAGAAGGGGAAAGCTGCCGGCAGCGGGAAAATGAAAAAGGAAAGGGAGAAAAAATGAAAAATATATTGCAGATTTGTCAGGATGTGGCTGCGGTTGTTTGCGTACAGGCACCGACAACTTTGTTTGGCAGCAACGGGCAAAACGAAAAGATTTTTTTGAGTGTGGCTAATGATGCTTTGAACGGTTTGCTGCGTTACGGCGATTGGCAGGAACTGACTAAAGACGGTGTGCTGAGAACGGTGGAGGGAAAAAGCGATTATCCGATTGCTTTGTTTTGTCCTGATTTTTATCAATTGCTGAATAATACGGTTTATATTCGCGACGGTGCGGAAAAAGTGATTGGCGCGGTTACGCCGGAGCAGTGGCAGCGGGAAAAATATTTTCATGATACAACCGGCGATATTAAGTTCAAAATTCAGAACTCGATGTTTCGTTTTCTGACACCGCCGCCGGGAGATATTAAAATCGTATTTCAATATCGTTCAGCAGTGATTGCTTATGACGGGCAAATGTTTTCCGAAAAGACGGAATTGAGCGCGGATACGGATATTCCCGTTTTTGACGAATATTTGGTCAAACTGGCAATCCGCTGGCGTTTGCAGGCAAGAAACGGGCATAGTTACGAAGAAGAATATGCGGAATATGAAAAAGAATGTCGTAAACGCTTTGGTGCCTCACTGGCGACAAAAGACATTAATCTGTCTGGCTGCGGATTTTCGGAAAAATTTGATGCAGGAGTGATTATTCATGGCAAATCAGACAATTAATCGCGGAAGCCGCTCTTATAACTATACTCTTCCGGCACCGACCGGCGGGCTTAATGTTCGTGACGGGCTGGATACGATGAATGAAACAGATGCGACGGTTATGGATAATTATTATCCGTCGGAAACCAAGGTTTGCCTGCGCGGCGGATATCGTGCTTATGCCTTGAATGATGAAAAAGTCAAGATTGAAACCCTGATGGAATTTCGTCATGCGGAAGGCGATCGATTGTTTGCCTGCGGCAGCGGCAAAATATGGGATATTTCCACGCCGTCTGCTATTAAAGAAGTCTGCTCCGGTTATCAATACAATAACTGGCAATATGCGCAGTTTAAAGAACGTATTTTGGCCTGCAACGGTTATGACAAGCCTTTGAGTTGGCAAAAAAGCGAAGAAGGGACATGGGAATGGAAAGAGGCTGAATTTACCGGCAGCGGTCTTAATCCGCAAAAATTGATTAATGTCGCGATGTCCAAGCAGCGGTTGTTTTTTGTTGAACATAATTCGTTGAAATGCTGGTATTCGGAAAATGCCGGTGAGGTACAGGGCACGCTTATGGAATTTGATCTGTCTGCATTGGTGACGCGCGGCGGATGTCTGCAAGCTGTTGCTTGCTGGACACAAGACGGCGGGCAGGGGATTGACGATTTGACTTTGTTTATCACTTCGGAAGGAGAAGTTTTGGTTTATGCCGGATCTGATCCGAGCCGTGCGGATGATTGGAGCCTGAAAGGGAAGTATTATGTCAGCCGCCCGATCGGTTATCGCTGTGTCATGCAATATCAGGGCGACGTTGTGATGATTTCCGAGGACGGATACATTCCTTTGTCACAGGTGATGCCGCTGGCGCAGGGAGGTACGGCCGGGCAGGCTTACAGTGATAAAATCCGCGGTTTGGTGCTTGAAAGAGTGCGGGATAATAAAAATCTGCCCGGATGGCAGGGAATTATTTATCCACGCGGCGGTTATGCTCTGTTTAATGTGCCGGTCAGAAAACAGTTTGAACAGCACGTGATTAACCTTAGTTCCGGGGCCTGGTGCCGTTTTACCAATATTTTGTCTTTATGCTGGGGGATGCTTGCGGGACGGCTTTATTTTGGTTCTCAAACCGGTGTTTATCTGTTTGATGAAGGGTATTCAGACAACGGGCTGCATATTATGGGGAATATTCATCAGGCTTATTCCGATTTTGGCAGCGGTAACTTAAAGAAAGTACAGATGATTAATCCGCGAACCAAAAGCTCAACTCGTTTTGCGCTTAATATTTACGTTGACACGGATTTTGACGATAAAGAACAGGCGTATGAGGAAAATATCGGCAATACCGGACTGACAAAATGGGCCGGCGGCGGGAATATTACCAAATGGAGCTGCCTGAAAAATCCGAAAGGCACCAAATGGGCAACGCTCAAAGGAGCTGTTTATAATCAGTGGATTTGCTGTAGTGCCAGCGGGTTTAAATGTTCGGTCGTATTTAAGACCAAAACCCGCGGTAATCTGATTGAATGGCATAATACGGGGGTGCGATATGAACAAGGCAGCGGAATTTTGTAAGCTTGTGATTGATGATGACGGGCGGATCGGCTCTTTTTTGTGCCGGGAACTGGAGATTGGAGTTCCGGTTGAGAGGATAGCCGGCAGTTTTGGTTTTTTGATCAAGGATAAAATAGCCGGCGGCGTTTTGTTTTCTGACCTGCGTCCGGGATGTGATGTTTGGATCAGCATTTATGCAAATGACAAACGGTGGTGTTGCCGCCGTATTTTGCGAATGATTTTCGGTATTGCGTTTGAACTTTGGGGGTGTCGGCGGATAAACGCTTTAGTGGACACCGATAACGAGCAATCTCTTCGGCTGGCGGCCGGAGTTGGTTTTTGTTATGAAGGAAAAATGCGAAAATATCGGGAAAACGGCCGGGATGTTTATGTTCTCGGTATGTTAAAAAATGAATGTAAATTTTTAAAAAAAAGGAGAAAAAATATGTCTAACAGTTTTGGCGGAAAAACCACCAGTAGCGGTACGAGTGCAACCGTACGGCCGGAAGCAATGTTTGCGGCCAATAATTTTGCCAATTATTTGAAAGGATTGGATACATCAACCGTTGATAATACTTATCAAAATCTGGCTGGCAATGCCTATGCTTTATCATCTCAGCTGCCTAATTATATTTATACGGCAGATGGTTCCGATGCGGCGCGTCAGCGGATGGAAAATGCCGTATATAATCAGGCGGCCGATCGCTTAAATAAACAGTTTGCGGAAGATACGTCCGCCCTCAATACCCGATTGCAGAATCAGGGGTTGTCGGTTGGCAGCAACGCTTATCAGAATGCGATGTCCTCGTTGCAAGATTCTCAGTATGAGACATTAAACAATGCGGCATATGACAGTATTATCAAAGGCCAGAGCGCTTTCAGCAACAGCTTGAATGACAGCGTTACCGCAGGTAACTTTACCAACAATGCCCGTCAGCAGTCATTGAGTGAAATTTTGCAGATTTTACAGAATAGTATCAGCGGTTATCAGGTACAAAAAGATATTTTCGATGCTATCAGCAGTGCTTCCGGACAAAGAACACAGTCCAGCAGTTCGCAGCGTCAGCAGGAAGGAATTAATGCCCAAGATATCGGAACACTTGCCGCGGTGCTGGCGAAGGGGGCTGCGACTTCATCCGATATTCGGCTGAAAGAAAATATCAGCCCGGTCGGACGCCTTGATAACGGTCTGACTGTCTATCGCTTTAACTATATCGGTTCGCCGCAAACGCAGATCGGTTTGATTGCGCAGGAAGTGCGGGATGTTAAACCGGATGCCGTGGTTGTGGGTGATGACGGTTATCTGCGGGTGAATTATGCCTTGGCTT
>CABUAP010000063.1 GCA_902489675.1 uncultured Azospirillum sp.
TTTGGCAACCCGCGGCGAACGAGTGCGAATCGAAAACGCGCCAAAGCCGCGAAACTCCACGCGCTCGCCGGAAGCCAGCGCGCCGATAATACTTTCTAAAATAACCGTCACGATCCGATCAATATCTTTTACGGTCAGACTGGGGTTCTTTGCTGCGATTTTTTCAATTAATTCAGATTTAGTCACTTTTATACCTCATTGTTGTGTTTGAGTTGTAAATTACCTGTTTTTATTTTATAAATCAATACATCTTGTTGCATAAAAACAAAAATTATGCACCGTTTCCGGCTGCCGGCGGCTTAACAAGGGTTAATCCGCTCTCATATTCCGGGTCCGTTCCTTCAATCCGTTCGATCCGGCGGCCGATTTTAGCAGAAGAAACTTTAATGTCATTAATATCTTTTCCGGCCTGTTCAAAATGCCGCGTCAGGCTGTCGACCCGCTCGTTTAAGCGGCAGATATCTTCGGTCAAAAGACCGACCTCTCTTTGGATGACGCCGGCCTGTTCCCGCATATGGACATCTTTTAAAACCGCGCGGACGGTGTTTAAGGTTGCCATCAGGGTAGTGGGCGAAACAATCCACACCTTGGCGCGATAAGAATAGGCCACCACATCGGGAAAATTGGCGTGCAGTTCGGCATAAACGGCTTCTGCCGGCAGAAACATCAAAGCAGAATCCGCCGTTTCTCCGGGAATAATGTATTTTTCGGCAATATCTTTAATATGTTTGACCACAGAGGTTTTGAAAAACCGTTCGGCCTCGAGCTTTTCCCGTTCGTTTGCCGCCTGTTTTAAGGCCTGATAACTTTCAAGCGGAAATTTGGAATCGATAACGATCGCACCCGGCGGGTTGGGCAGGCGGAGCAGACAGTCTGCCCGTTTCTGATTTCCCAACACCGCCTGAAAAGCATAGACGGAAGGCGGCAGAATCGAACAAACCAGATCGTTGAGCTGAATTTCGCCGAACGCACCGCGCGCCTGTTTGTTGGAGAGAATCTCCTGCAAAGAAACAACCTGCGCGGAAAGGGCGGAAATTTTTTCCTGAGCCGCATCAATTTTGGCCAGCCGTTCGCGCAGAGCGCCCAGCGTTTCTTCGGTTCGGCCGGCCGATGTTTGCAATCCCTCTCCTACTTTGCGGGTAATTTGCAGCAATTTGTCATCGATTATATTTAAAAGCGACAACTTCTGCTCGGCCAGCATCCGGGCAATTTTATCCTGCTCCAGTGCATAATGCTCGGAAAATTGTGCCAACCGTCCGGAAAACTCTGCCTGTGCGCGCAAAAAGTTTTCGCCGCTGCCGCTGTTTTTCCCTCTGAGCGCAAAAATCGCGGCAATCGTCAACAATAAAAAGACAACTGCCGCAATCAGCCCGATTTCAACCGGAGATAAAGTCATTGTCGAAGCTTATGCCTCAATATTGAGATTGCGTCCCATTTCGAGGAACTTCTCGTTACGCTGTTTTTTGAGCGCATCGCGGGAAAGCGGCAGCAGCTCCTGCAAGTGCTTATAGACCACGTCACCTACTTTTTCCACCGTGGCAACCGTATCGCGGTGGGCACCGCCTTCGGGTTCGGGAACAATCTCATCAATTACGTTCAAAGCTTTCAGATCCTGCGCCGTTAACCGCAAGGCCTCGGCCGCGTCTTTGGCTTTGTCGCCCGAACGCCAGAGAATCGAAGCGCAGCCTTCCGGCGAAATGACCGAATAAATCGAGTTTTCGAGCATCAATACCCGGTTGGCCGCAGCAATCGCAATCGCGCCGCCGGAACCGCCCATGCCGATCACAACCGAAATCAGCGGTACTTTGATTTGCAAACATTTTTGAATGGAAGAGGCAATAGCTTCGGCCTGCCCGCGCGCTTCCGACTCGATCCCCGGATAGGCGCCGTCGGTATCGACAAAGCAGATAACCGGCAGATTAAATTTATCGGCCAGCGTCATCAGCCGCTGCGCTTTGCGGTAACCTTCGGGTTTGGCCATACCGAAGTTATATTTGACACGGGTTTCCAGATCCCGCCCTTTTTCCTGACCGATAACCACAACGGAAATCCCTTTGAAACGGCCGATACCGCCGATCATGGTAGCGTCGTCGGCAAACAGCCGGTCGCCCGAAAGCGGCACAAAATCTTCAATCAGTCCGTTAACATAATCCAGACACTGAGGGCGTTCGGGATGGCGTGCAATCTGCACCCGCTGCCACGGCGTCAGGTTGGCATAAGACAATTTGATTTGTTTTTCGAGTTTAAGCTGCAAGCGGTTGAGTTCCTTGCCGATATCGACATCGTTATCTTTGGCCAAGGCGTTCAACATCTTGATTTTTTCTTCAATTTCATTAATCTTTTTTTCAAAATCCAAAACAGCAGATTGATTTTCACTCATCGCAGGTTTCTCTTTCCGATATTTTTACAACTTGTGACTTGATAACATATTTTATCTTAAATTTCGACAATTATTTTAAAAAACTGTGAATAGAGGCATCGGCTGCCGAACTCATAAAATATTTGATTGAAATGTCGGACAAATATATTTAGTATGGCAAAGTAAAATTTATTTGAACAGAGGAGGAGCACCGTGCTTACTTTCAGCTTTTTTACCGCCGTATTTTTAAGCATTTCATGGCTGATATAACTTATATCCACACCCGTTTGAGCGGCGTTTTCCCGTCCGCTCTCGGCCTGACGGATCTGGCGGTCTATGCGGCTCTTGTGATCATCCCGCTGTTTGTCATATGGATGATGTGGAACGCGATTTACCGCTTTCGCCATGAAAAAAATCTGCAAAAGCAGTTTAAGAATATTGAAGCGCAGCTGAAACAAAATCAGGAATTTTTTGAGATTGCCGCCCGTCTGCTTTATCAGGGGCAGCAAAGCAAGGAAAATCACTTTGTGTTGAACCAAACGGAACTGTTCGTCAACGAACTGAACGGCCTTTTGGCCGATATGCTGCAACGTTATCGTTTTATCGGTGAAGCGGAAGCCGCAAAATTGTGGTCAACGACCGAAAAAGGCAACAAATGGGGATTTGCCAAAGCTTTGATCGAACTGCAAAACAGCGGCACGGATTTTGAAAACCGTTTGTACCGCACCGCCGTCAAAGAAAACCTGCTTCGCGGCACCATCAACGAATTTTGTGCCCGTTATGCGCGGCTGCTGGATTTGCTGAAAGCTCACGATCAGGAAAAGATTTTCCTCAATATTATCGAAACCGGCGCCTTCGGCAAAGCTTTTGCCATTTTGGCGCCGCTCTCCGACCGATTGCAGCAAGCTGCACCGGCAGCGGCTGCCGCAGACCGGGAACCCGAATTGTTCGCCGATGCGGAAATGAGAATTGCACCGGCCGCAGTCGAAATGAGCGATGAGAAAGAGCCGGAAACGGAAGCCGATCCGCTGGCTGATCTGGAAGAACTGAATTTAAGCGACATTTTCGGCAGCGAAGAAAAAAGCGACAACGAAACTGTTTGGAACATATCTGCCGAAGAAACAGTCGCCGACAACAGCCAGGCAGAGTCGGCTTGGGAGGAAATTCTCCCCGCGACAGACGAAAAACAAGAAACAACAGCGGAAGAACCATTGGCAGAAGAAGCGCCAACCGTTAAAGAAGAAGCAGAGAAAACCACGGCAGATGCCGACATTGACAATGAAATCAGCCGGATGTTTGCCGGGGCCGGCGTACGCGGCGATGATGAAGAAGACGAAGAAAGTGCGGACAAACACAATAACAAAGCTTCGCGTTTTCCAAAGTTCAGCAATTTGTTTAAACGTAAACCGGTCAAAGAAAAAATCAGTCTCCCGGAAAATGAAATTGATCCGCTCACTTTGGCGCTGGAACGCAGCTTCGGCAAGCTGTCCGATGATGCCCAAAACAAAGATTCAAGACTTTACAGGATGATGAGCGAAAATTCCGCGGCCGGCAGCGAAAAAGAATCCGGACAAGAGAAAAAATTTGCCTTTGCCAGCACTAACGAAACAATCATGAAACTTCAACAGGAGCTGGAAGCCTTAAAAACGCCTGCCGGCACGCAAACCGAAAAAGAAACAGATGAAAATGGCGAAAAACAGAATCTTTAATTTTTGTCTGGCCGTTTTTTTGTGCTTTTCTGCCGAACAGGCCGCGGCGGAAGAACTTGATCATATTGCTTTGTACGGCAGCCCGAAATACAGCGGCAACTGGCAGCATTTTGACTATGCCGATCCCGCGGCCCGCAAGGGAGGACGGATGGTGCTGCCGGCTTACGGCACTTTTGACAATTTCAATCCTTTCATCTTTAAGGGCATCGCGGCAACTCAAGTGGCAGCGCTGACGATGGATTCGCTGGCGGTTGTTCCCGACGATGACATTACGACCGCCTATCCGCTGATTGCCAAGAAATTTGAGCTGACGGACGATTATGTCGGTTTTATTTTAGATGAGCGCGCCCGTTTTGCCGATGGCTCGGAAATCACGGCAGATGATGTCATTTTCAGTTATCAGAGCTTGGTGGAAAAAGGATCTCCGTTGTATAAAATTTATTACGCCGATGTGGAAAAGGCCGAAAAACTCAATGATCATCATGTACGCTTTTATTTTAAAAAAGGCAGCAGCAATAAGGAGCTGCCGCTGATTTTATCACAAATGCTGATTTATTCGGCCAAAGACTGGGCCGGCAAAGATTTTGCCAAACCTTATCTCAAGGCGCCGCTCGGTAGCGGCCCTTATGTGCTGGCCGATTTTCAGACCAACAAATACCTGACTTTTAAGCGCAATCCGAATTACTGGGCTAAAGACTTGCCGTCACGAAAAGGGTTTTTCAATTTTGACGAAATCCGCTATGACTATTATCAAGACACAACCGTTACGCTGCAGGCGCTGTTTTCCGGCAATATTGACGTTCGGGAGGAATATATTGCCAAGATATGGGCAACCGGATATAACAATGACAAAGTCAAAAACGGGGAAATTATAAAAGAGGAAATTCCTCACAGCGAAACCGCGCGGCTGCAAAATTTTGCCTTTAACCTGCGCCGGCCGCAATTTGCCGACCGCCGGGTTCGAGAAGCGATCGGGCTGGCCTTTAATTTTGAATGGGCGCAAAAAAACTTATTTTATAATCAATATGAGCGTTTGTACAGCTGCTTTACCAACAGCGGCATGGAAGCAACCGGCCTGCCCCAAGGGCGGGAGCTGGAAATCCTGGAACCGTTCCGCGATCAACTGCCGCCAAGCGTTTTTGACAGCGCGCCGGCCAATCCGGTATACGGAGATTACCTCTCAGGCAGGGAGAATCTGCGCCGGGCGGCAGCGCTGCTCAAAGAAGCCGGGTATGATTTTGTTGACGGCAAAATGACCCATCTCCAAACCGGACAGCCGCTTACTTTTGAAATTTTGAGCAACTCGGCCAACGGCAGTTCGTTCACCCGGGTGATGTTGCCTTTTTTGAAAAATCTGGAGAAAATCGGCATCAAAGCAACATTCCGCAATCTGGAAGTCAATGTATTCAAAAACAGGCTTGATACTTTTAATTTTGATATCGCGATCATCACTTTTCCGATCAGCCGTCTGCCCGGCAACGAGCAAAAAGAATTTTGGGGCAGCGAAAGCGCCGATGTCAGCGGGAGTTTTAACCTGATCGGGATCAAAAATCCGGTTATTGACGCGTTGTTAAAAGGCTTGGTCAGCGCTCAGAGCAAAGAAGATTATCAGGCTTATATCCGTGCCATCGATCGCGTGCTGCTTGATGAACATTATATGATTTTGCAATGGTATGCCCCAAAAAAACAAGTGGCTTATCATAACAAATTTGCCCATCCCAAAACCAATTTGAAAGTCGGTTTCCAGCCCAACACCTGGTGGATAAAGGAAAATAAATAATGCGCAATTATATCATCAAACGGCTGCTGCTTATTCCGCTTACGCTTCTCGGGATTTTGCTGATCAACTTTGCCATCATTCAGTTGGCGCCAGGCGGGCCGGTTGAACATACGCTGGCCAAATACCGGGGAATGAACGTTGATGCTACCGCGCAAGTTACTTCAGGCGCAGGGATACAGACCGGCAGCGACAATACCTACCGCGGCGCTCAAGGCGTGCCGGATGAACTGGTTAAAGAACTGGAAAAGCAATTCGGCTTTGACAAACCAGTGGGAGAACGTTTGCGCAAGATGATCACGGATTATGCCCGGTTTGATTTCGGCCGCAGCTATTATCAGGATAAAAGCGTGCTGGAGCTGATTGCCGAGAGGATGCCGGTTTCAATTTCGCTTGGGTTGTGGTCCACGTTGATCATTTATCTGATCGCAATCCCGCTCGGGATCAAAAAAGCCGTCCGTGACGGATCAAAATTTGATACTTGGACATCGTTTGCGGTGGTGCTTGGCTCGGCGGTTCCGGTTTTTCTGTTTGCCGTTTTCCTGATTGTCTTTTTTGCCGGCGGAACTTATTTTCAGTGGTTCCCGTTGCGGGGATTGACTTCCGACAACTGGAACGAACTGTCAATATTCGGAAAAATCCTTGATTATTTCCACCATATCGCCTTGCCGGTAACGGCTATGGTCATCGGCGGGTTTGCCAGCCTGACCATGCTGACCAAAAATTCATTTCTTGAGGAACTGAACAAGCCTTATGTTCTGACCGCCAGAGCCAAAGGCTTGAGCCAACACCGCATTTTATACGGACACGTTTTCCGCAATGCGATGCTGATTGTTATCGCCGGCTTTCCCGCTTTGTTGATCAAAATGCTGTTTACCGGTTCACTGTTGATTGAAGTTATCTTTTCTCTAAACGGAATCGGCCTGCTCGGGTATGAAGCAATCATGACCCGCGACTATCCGGTCGTTTTCGGCACTTTGTATATTTTCGCCCTGCTTGGTTTGGTCTTGAAACTTGCCAGTGATATTACCTATTCGCTGGTCGACCCACGGATCAATTTCGAAAAGATATAAACCTCCCCTTTTACATTCCGAATTATCTCATTATAACAAATTGATTTTTTGTTATAATTTATCCTTTTTACCTGTCGCAGAAAATTGTACGTTAAAATGCGACGGAAATCAAGACGAAAAATCAAGGGTTATCGGGGAAATTATCTATAACTATCTATCGTACAATATTTTACATCACCTGAACGAACTATTTGGATAAAGGGGAAAGGTTATGAAAATATTGTATAAAACCATGTGGTTATGCCTGGCGACGGTGTGTTTTTACATACTGACGACAGCACCGGTTTCGGCCAAGGTCTGCTTTGTCGGCGAAGAAGGATGTACCGGCGGCGGCAGCTTTGAAGATTATAATGATCCGAGCAAGGACGGAAGTTTGTGTACGCAGGAAGGGTATACAAACAAAACCTCGTGTCAAGCG
>CABUAP010000064.1 GCA_902489675.1 uncultured Azospirillum sp.
GGTTGGAATGTCTGCATCTGCGGCTGACAAAGACGTTCAAACCATAAAAAAATAAACTTCACTTGTCGCCTTAGACTATCTGTTTGTCCGTGACAGTATTTACAGCCTTAGGTAATTTTGGCATATTTGAATGCAGTAAATTTTTTAACTATTATTGCAAGTGACAGGGATTAAGGTCGCTTTAAAAAAGACCAGCGGTTATAATATCCTAGTTTTTGCAGATAATCTTCGGCTTTGGCAAACTCAGAACCCAGCTCGGTTGTTCGATGCGCGTCATCGCTGATAACAATCGGAATCTGTCGACGAATAACTTCGCGAAACAGTTTGTCAGCGGGGTAAAAATCGCCTCGTTTGCGCAGGCCTTTGCAGCTTAACTCTGTTGCAACAGTGTTTTTCTGCAAACAATCGACAACCTGTATTTTTTCTGCCCAAAAGGCCTCATCGGGACAAAATTCGGATTTGCGAATATAATCTATATGAGCGATAAAAGAAAATATACCGCTTTCAATGGCCTGACAGATGGCGGTAAAGTGATTTCGCAAAACATTTTCACGTTCGGGCGCGGCAAGCAGCGAAAGCTCTTTAATATCCAAAATTTCCCCTGCGGACGGCTGCAAAAAGTGATTGCCGGAGATATAGTAATCAAGCTTGGTTTGCTCACGAAATGCGGCAAATTCTTTATCCCATCCTTGGTAAGTAAAATAATCAACTTCTGCTCCGACACGCACTTTTATTTTTCTGTTTTGTGCGGCACGGCGGATATTTTCGGCATGAACGGCAAAATCTGCCGCGGCTTTACCGAAATCTGTATAATAAACGTGATTGTTAGGACTGTTATACCACCGCAGATATGAACGGCTTTGTTTTATATTTTTGTGAACAATCAAATGATCGCTGAAACCGATTTCTTCCCAGCCGAGTTTTTCGGCCTGATCAAGCATTTCCTCGATTGTATTATGACCGTCCGAAAAAGTTGTGTGGGTATGGTAACTGAATTTTTGCATCAGCGTTTTAACCTCCAACGATTTGTATAATTAACAGATGCCAGCATTTCTTCCGCACGGTCAAAATCACGGGCAAGATGGGAAATATCATGCGCATCATCGCTGATCACGATCGGAACATTGCGCTTATTCAGTTCCTCTAACATCCATTCGGAAGGATGCTGTTCGCCGCATTTGGTCCAGCCGCTGGTATTTAGCTCAAACGGATGTTTAAGACGCCCGAGAGTTTCTATTACTGCCGATTTATCTTCCTTATTGCCCAGCGAGGCAAAAGCCGGAAAGATTTTATATACATCCAAATGCGCAATAAAATCAAAATAACCGCTCTCGGCCGCCAGACAAATATTCTGCCAATAATTGTGAACGGCATCATCCAGTTCGTCCGGCGACAGAGAAGCGCCGGCTTCTTTATAGTGATACATATTATAAACTTTGCTTTCATCGGCATTGCGCAAAAAGTGGAATGAACCGATATAATAGTCCGCACCCAAAGTTTTGATCAATTTTTCAAACGCATTTCGCCAGATGGCAGAAGGAAAAAAATCGACCTCAAAACCGACGTAAACCGGTATCGATGCAAATTCCGCGGCGCGGCGGATATCCTCGACATTTTGCCGCATCATTTTGGTCAGCAGATCAAAATCGTTAAAAAACATCGGACTGGTAGTCAGCAAATTTGGATGATAGGCCAAATGGTTGGAGATTCCCAATTCCTCATATCCCAATTCTTCCGCTTTGCGAATCATTTCCGCTGCCGAGTGATGCCCGTCAAAAATCCCCAAAGCATTGGTATGAGTGTGATAGCTGAATTTTTGCATATATTTTAGTCCTTTATTCCTAAAATTTGATAGACATCACGACCGGTTTTGCTATCAAAATATTCTTTTAAACCAATACTTTCCCGATAAAGAAGTTCACGTTGGTGATTGCTTAATTTATAGCGTTCGACAATCGCATCAACTCTTTTTTCGATTGATACTATCGAACAGGCCTCAAACAATTTGTCACAGAACGCAACCAGATAATCGTAATCGGTATATTCCGCCGCGGCTAAATGTTCACGCGCCCAGGCGATCCATTCTTCGGGAAAAGAAAATTGTTCTCGATTGAAATTTTTGCGCGGAAAAGTATGTGTCAGGCAGATTTGAGCAATTTCCGGATAGCCCATGAGTATCATCTGCTCATACCCTTCGCGGCCGTGAAATTTATTTTCTCTTTTTTCGCTGATGCGTTTGCCATAATCGTGCAGCAACCCGAAAACATAGGCTTTCTCGCTGTCCAAATCGGGGATAAAAGCGGCGATTTTTTCCGCCGCGGAGGCCACGCCTAAGGTATGAAACCTGTATTCATTTTCCAAATCATAAGGGTAGGGCTGAGAAAGACGGTACAAAATACCTTCTTCCCAAATTTTTTTCGCTTGTTCTTTGGTCGGAAAAGCTGCTGCCATCTTTGCCCCTTCTATTTTTTAATATAGCCCAAAACGGCCATAATCGCGGCCGGCGTTACACCGGAGATGCGCGAAGCTTCGCCGATGGTTGCCGGTTTGACCCGACTTAGCTTAATAACCATTTCATTAGACAAACCGCCGACTTTAGAATAATCAATATCTTCGCGAATTTTTAATTTTTCATCTTTCTTAAAGACCTCGATATCTGCCAACTGTCGTTTGATATACCCGGAATACTTAGCTTCAATTTCCACTTCTTCGTAAACAGCAACCGGATATTCTTGTAACTGCGGCCAGATGGAAAGGATTGTTTCACGTGAAACATCGTCATAAGACATCAAATTAAATGCAGTGCGACGCACGCCGTCTTTCTTATTTTTAATGTCAAAAGCATCCAATTCCGAAGCTTTGACCACCAACTCTTCCGCTGTCTTTTGCAACTCGGCAATTTGCTTACGTTTGGCAGCAAAACGCTGATAGCGTTCCGCACTGACAAAACCGGTCTGATACCCTTTTTCCGTCAAACGCAAATCGGCGTTATCCGCCCGCAGATACAAACGATATTCCGAACGGGAAGTAAACATACGATAGGGCTCATCCACACCTTTGGTAATCAGATCATCAATCATCACCCCGATATAAGCCTCTGACCGGTCAATCGAAAATTCCCGCCCTTTACCTTCCGCTTTGAGCGCGGCATTGACCCCGGCTACCAACCCCTGAGCCGCCGCTTCTTCATAACCGGTGGTGCCGTTGATCTGACCGGCCAAAAACAGTCCCGGCAGTTTTTTCAGCTGCAGGCAATGGTCAAGTTCCTGCGGATCGACATAATCATATTCTATGGCATAGGCATGGCGGACAATACGGACATTCTCCAATCCTTTGATTGTATGGATAAAAGCTTCCTGCACATCGGCCGGCAATGAAGTCGAAATGCCGTTAGGGTAAACAAGATCAGTATTCAGTCCCTCCGGTTCCAAAAAAATCTGATGGCTTTCCCGATCGGCAAATTTGACTAATTTATCTTCGATACTTGGGCAATATCTTGGCCCAACCCCGGTTATCAACCCTGAAAACAGCGCGCATTTACTAAAATTGTCACGGATAATTTGATGGGTCTGCAAATTGGTATGGGTGACATAACAGTCAATCTGCGGATTGGTTATTTTGTCTGTTAAGTAGGAAAAAGGCTGCGGATCGCTGTCACCATGCTGAACATCCAGGATATTCCAGTTAATCGTTTTGCCGTCCAGACGGGCAGGGGTACCGGTTTTTAAACGCCCGAGCCGCAGTTCTTTTTGATTTAAATACGGTGTTATACCGGCACAGCTCACATCACCAACCCGGCCGCCGACAGTGGTTTGATGACCGGTAAACATCACCCCGTTCAAAAAAGTTCCGGTGGTTAAAACAACCGCATCGGCAAAAATTTTGTGACCGTCGGCAAGAATGATCCCGGCCGCGCGGTCTCCGTCAAAAACCAAACCTTCAACCGCGGCTTCAAGAATATTGAGATTTTTCTGCTCTTTTAGCGCTTCCGACATATAGCGGCGATAAAGTTCGCGATCGGCTTGCGCGCGCGGTCCCCGAACGGCCGGACCTTTTGACATAT
This sequence comes from uncultured Azospirillum sp., assembly GCA_902489675.1. Lineage (GTDB taxonomy): Bacteria > Pseudomonadota > Alphaproteobacteria > RF32 > CAG-239 > JAFUYI01. Next base: position 4,064 of record CABUAP010000064.1, read on the forward strand.
TGAGCATTCTAAATTGGATGCCGGCTTTATCAATCACCCGCCCCATCAGCCCGTCCAGCGCATCGATTTCACGCACCAAATGACCTTTGCCCAAGCCGCCGATTGCCGGATTGCAAGACATTTCGCCGATTGTATTAATATTGTGCGTAACCAGCAAGGTTGCCGCCCCCATACGCGCAGCCGCGGCACAAGCTTCGCAGCCGGCATGACCGCCGCCGACGACAATTACGTTATAATGATTTTCAGTCTGCATTTGAGCCTCTTTTTTATCTTCTTGCGGTTTAGCGTTTTTTTGTTCTTTTAGCAAGTTTTTTTTGTATCCTAAAGCAAAAAAGCCCGGTATTAACCAATAGTTAGCACAAAAGTGTTAAAATCGGAACAGATAATAAACAGGAAACAACATGATTATCTGGTTTGCCATTTTTCTTTATGCGCTTTTACTGTTGGCCTTGATTTATATTTGGGTTGACATCATTCGGCTGTTCATCAACAGAAAATTCCGCCAATGTCCGCCGCTGGTACCGAGTTTTGGCCGCCAGAAAAAAATCATGCTGGAAAAAATTTCCTATGAACTGGCAAACAGTAAACAAAAACTCAATCTTCTTGATCCGGGCTGCGGCACCGGCACCTTGCTGCTGGAACTGGCGGCAAAATTTCCCCAACATCAATTTACCGGAGTTGAATGGAATCGGATAACGGCGGCAATTGCCGCATTTCGCACCCGCAAATTGAAAAATATACAAATTATCCGACAAGATATGTTTGAATGCTCATTTACCGATTTTAATATTATCGCCTGTTTTCTTATGCAGCCGTTGATGGAACGCTTTGGCGCCAAATTGCAAAAAGATTGCCGGCCGGGAACGCTGGTTTACTCCAACAGCTTTTATATTCCCGGTCTGCCGGCAACGGAAGTGATTGAGGTTAAGGGTTTTTATAAATTCAACAATATCTATATTTATAAAATCTGACCATTCTGCTTATTTGCCGATACAAAAACTGCCGAAAATTTTATCAAGGATTTCATCAACTTCGATCCGACCGGTAATTTTGCCGATTTCACGCGCTGCAAGCCTGATGTCTTCTGCCGCCAATTCAATAGATTTATTAAGATTAAAGCGTTCCAAATGTTTAAATACATCGTTCAAAACTTCACGATAACGCTGACGCGTGATTAATGCGCCAGAAGAAGAAGTAAAGCCTTCGGCAATCCGCCGGTTGATTTCGGCAAGCAGGAGTTCTACCCCTTGTTGATATTTGGCGGAAATCACCAAACAACCTTTATCGGCATAATCGGAACACTGTTTTGGGTCCAACTTGTCGGCCTTATTGATAACATAAATTATTTTATCCTTACAATCAGATACAACTTTTTCAAAAGGTGAAAAATCAACATTTTTCCCATCAATCAGTGCAATAATCAAGTCTGCCGCAAATGCCTTGTCATAAGCAATTTCAATACCTTTTTTCTCGATCTGCTCATCGGTTTCGCGTAAACCGGCCGTATCGGTAAAGACAACAGGATAACCGTTGATATCCATATAAACATCTATCGCATCACGGGTGGTTCCGGCAATATCGGAAACAATCACCGCCTCGCGTCGGGCAAGCGTATTGAGCAAGCTCGACTTACCGGCATTGGGCTCACCGATGATAACAACCCGAAAGCCTTCGCGCAGTCGCTCGCCGGAATTGTTTTGTTCCAAATGTTTTTTGACCTCATCCGCTACTTTAAATACAGTGTTTTCCAATTTAGCAACCAGATCATCCGGCAGCTCTTCATCGGGAAAATCGATATAAGCTTCGAGGTAAGCCATAATTTCAACCAGTTTCGTCCGCCAGCCGTCATACAGATTTTTCAGCTCTCCGCCCATTTGCCGCAGGGCATATTTCTGCTGTTCGCGCGTTTCGGCATCGATCAGGTCGGCCAAACCTTCTGCTTCGGTCAAATCCATTTTGCCGTTATAAAAAGCGCGTTTTGAAAATTCTCCCGGTTCGGCCAGACGAAAATTCTCCAATTTACCGAGGTTATCCAACAAAGCGGAAATAACCGCTTTGGAACCATGGCAATGGATTTCGACCGTATTTTCGCCGGTAAAAGAAAAAGGCGCCTTAAACCAAATGACCAGCGCCCGATCCAGCGCTTCCCCCGCCAAATCGTGCACTGTAACAAAATAGGCATGGCGAGGTAAAATTTTTTCGGGATTAAGCGTTGTCAGTCGGCGGACGGCTTCCAGGGCATCGGCACCGGAAATGCGAAAAACCGCCACACCGGATTTTCCGGCAACGGTCGACAAAGCATAGATGGTACTATCGGTCATAAAAACTCCTTTGTTTATTCTTGATGGTATAGCGGCAAACGCGTGATCTTGCAAGTTTTAAAAAAGGCCGTTTTTTTGCCCGGTGAAGCGTTTTTTATCTTATCTTAACTCTTGTATCATAAATTGGTTCAAAAGGCTCTCAGCAGCCTTCTGACGGACTCGATTTTTTGCGAAGGAAAATAAAATCATGAACAAAAAGCTGATCATTTGGGATTTTGACGGGGTCATTGCCGACACCGAAAAACTATGGGTAGAAAACCGCCGCCTGATTTTAAATGAAAAATTTGATCTCGGATGGGATTTTGCCATCGCCAATCATTACCTCGGCGGCAGAAGCGACAAAACCAAAAAAGAAGAATTGGATCGTTTGGGGATTGTGACCGACAATGCTTTTTGGCAAGAAGCACTTGCCAAAGATTATGAACGGCTGAAAGAAGGGATAGAACTGACCGCTGGGATCGAGAATATTTTTAAAAACACCGATTTTGAACAATGTATAGCCACCGGCGGCATCAAAGACAAAACCATGGTTAAAATTCGGGCGGTGGGGATTGAAGGATATTTCAGCGAGGAAAAAATATTTACCGCAGATATGGTCGAACACGGAAAACCGGAACCGGATTTATTTTTACTGGCAGCAAAAACAATGGAATATAAACCCAAAGACTGCCTGATTATTGAAGATTCTTTAGCCGGCATGACCGCCGGACTCAAAGCGGGCATGACAGTTGCCGCTTTTCTTGGTTTTGAAATGAACCAAAGCACGGAATATTTGGAAAAAGTAAAAGCGCTCGGCATAAAACATATTTTTTATGATATGACAGAGGTTGAAAATTTTATCATTGATTTATCGT
>CABUAP010000065.1 GCA_902489675.1 uncultured Azospirillum sp.
TGGGGATGTTGGCAGGGACAAATGTTGGAGCCGAGGAAAAAGCCGAAAAAAGCGATCTTAGGGCAAATTTCCGCCGGGTGGCGCTTGAAATGTCTTCCACCGAAGTGAAAAATGCCGACCTTTATGCCGATAATCCTAACTCGCAATTGAGTGCAGACAGTAAGACCATGATCAAAGGGGTTTTTGATTTTGTACTTGAGTATGAGCAACCGAACTGGCAGTGGAATAACAGCTTGTTTATGGAATACGGACGTACCAAATTGAAGCCGGTGGGAGAAGCCGATACAACTAATGAGGATGCCGACAAAATTTTGCTGACGACCGATTATAACTGCAAGTTGTGGAAACTTGATTTTCAGAATGCTGATGCCGGTCCGTTTGCCAGTATTGCCTATCAGACCGAATTTACCAAAAACAACGATGCGCCGCGGATGAAAGTGGTGCGCGGCAAAACCGGTCTGAAACTGTTTAACGGCGAATATATCAAAGAACTTTATGCGGCGGCTGTCGGTGAATATGATTTTACTTACAGCGGCGATGAAGTGCGCAAAGGCGCTTATGAAATAGGTATTCGAGCAGAAAAGCCGATTTCCGATCAAGTAAAATTTCAGTTAGAAGGATATTTCCGCAATTATGTCAGTTACAGCCGCTGTGTTGCTACAGATTTGAAGTATGAGCTGAGCGTGACCGGCAGAATGGATGTGAAAGTTTATCAAAAGTTCAGTTTGGCGCCGTATCTCAGTTATTTTCAGGGAAAAGCGCGGGGCGTGGACAAGGAAGGTTCCAATTTCCTGATCGGCCTTTCTTTTGCTTATTCGGATTTGTTTAATCTGTAAAAGGTTTGTTACAAATTGGTGACATATCGGGCAATTTTTCTGTACAAAGTTGACTTAAGCAGGATCGGATGATAGTATTAAAAGGTGGCTATGGGCTGTCGTAGAGGAGGGGACTATGCCTGATAAGAATACTTCAGACAGAGAAAAGAGAAAACGTGAATTGGAACAACGGCTTGAGGAAACCGGTCGGCAGATGATGCAGAAAAGTACATCAGTTGAGTTTCAGGCCGATACTCTGAAACGTTACAGTCCGGCTAATGCTTACTATGATCCGCAGAGCGGACGAATTGTTAGGAATGTTTTTTCTGTTCATGATTCTGACAGTAAAATAAAAGAAAATATTTCGCATGAAGCCAAGCATGCCGCAAATGCCAAGTTAGGAATTCCCGACGTTAGCGCCGAACAGTTTTATCGGTTGGAGGTATTGGATGAGGTTTCGGCTTGGACAGTTTCGGCACTTTGCTGGCGGGAAGAGTATTTGGCAGCCGAAGATAAAGAGAAATTCTTACAAGAAGCGGAAACGTCGCCTTTTTATACCAGTGCTGCGGTGCCTTACGATTATCTGGAAGCTATCCGTCAGAAAAAGGTTAATCCGGCCAGCAAGAATCCGGCAGAGTTTGATAAAGAAATGAAATTGTTGGTGGGTGAGCAGTTTCGAAATATGGCATCGAAAAATTCCGGGTATGTCAAAGATTTTGAAAATGGTACCCGTTTATTTATGAATATGTCCGGCCGGACTTTTCAACACAACGATACGGAGTTTGAGCGTTTTTCCCGGTATTATATGACGATCGGCGGAATGGACTTCCGCCAGTATATGGAAGACGGCTGGCAGGATCGCATTTATGTGCCTGACAGAATCGGAGATGCCGGTGCCAGTCTGGCGCAGGGTGGTAGTGCCGACAATGCCCAGATATTGGCGGTTGACGGATTACTGTATGACGGGAAGGTCAGTCTTGAGCAATATCATAATTTGTTGCAGCATAAAAAAATTGCAGAGAGTATTTTTTATAATGTCAACGACAGAATGAAACAAGCCTTGCGGGAAGGTAGTTTGTCTTATGACGGCGAAATATCTCAAAGTTATGACCTTTTCAGAAAGTTGGAGACGCATTGCGGTTTGTCAAGCAATGGAATGGAAGATTTTGTCAATACCAATATGGCACTGGCCTTTAACGGTACCGCAGCCGATGTCCAGGCCAATCAAGCAGAATATTTGAATAAACTGAAAAAAATATATACGCTCCCGGGAACAAATGTTGATCTGACCGAGCATATCAACGGTTTTGATCCGGCGGCGGTACCGATTGAAAAATGTCCGGCAATTGATGAATTTCGCCGCAATCCGGAACAATATCGGCAAGATCATCCGTATCAGTCGTTGGTAACCATGGCTTTGGAATATAATCAGGGAGATGTGAAATGGCAGGAACGCTCCGCGGATAACCGGGTTTCCGAGATTCTGAAAATGGATGTGCTGGACAGCAGATCCAACTTTTTGAAAGCCGAACGTGAAAGTAGAGAAATTAATCAGGAATTGGAAAAGATCAAAAAACGGGAGGAAAAGGAGAAAGTCGAGCCTCTGACGACTAAGCCGCAGACGCTTTCCTATAAATTGATGGATGGCGTCAAATATTATTTTAACCGTCCGCAGCAATATCAAAATGCCGAATTAAAATCTTATGTCAATGAGCGCGGTGAAAAAATAGAAGAGACAATCATTGACGGAAAAAGACATGGTGCAGTTGTTTTGCGAGACGAGAACGGTAATGTCAAAGAGATAAAAGCGTATGACAGCGGTAAAGAAATAGATTTGGGCAAACACAAACTCAGTATTGACGAACAGGAGCGGATGATAAACGGCGAGCCGGCACGAGCAACGATGTTTCTGTTGGATGGAAAACCTTTCGGTGCGGTGATTGTTGAAACTTCAGCCGGTGCCAAAGCCGATTTTTACGATAGCCGCGGTGTGCGGATGGAAGGTGCCGCAGGTGCTGAAATCCGGCGGACGGAAGAACAGGTCAAAAGCGCCCGCGATACTGTAAGTCAAAAAACTCCGGCGGTGGAAACTGAGCATTTGGAACAGACAGCAGTCGATATAAAAGAAAATATTTCTGTGGAAAAGACAGATACGCTTCGGCCGGAAGCGGGTAAGCCGTCTTCAACGCCAAAGCGTGACGGGCAAGAACAGTCGTCTGACGGCGTGGGGAAAATGTCAAGCGGGATGCTGCGCGGACACGATCGGATTGCCGCTCTGCGTGCCAAAGTGGCGGCCGGACATGAGGCAGACAGGGCAGCCATGTATCAGGAAGTTCTCGGCGGCAATGATAATGCCGAGGCTATTCGTCGGTTGCGGAGTTCAAAAACGGTCAGCAGCGGAACCGTGCGCCCGACGGCAATCCGTGCCGATCTGCTGGAAAGACAGTTACAAGAATTTCGGACGCAGCCTTAAACCTGATGTTTAAAAAGATAAAAGCCCGGACATCCGGGCTTTTGTCTTATGGATGTGGCAGAAAGGAAAAGGCTTTTAGACCTTTTTTACATAATCTTTCAGCAGTTTTTTGTGTCCAGCTTGGTCAAACCAGATTTCCAGCTTGTTGCCTTCGATTTTCAAAACTTTGCCGTAACCGAAAGTTTCATGAAAAACCCGGGAACCGACCGGTGTGCCGGAGACGGCGTTTTTAGCCCGCTGTTTGGCGCGCCAGACATTGCCGCTCCAGCCGTCATCTTCGTCCCGTACATAGCTGAAGCGGTCGCTGTCATGGATGACGTTTTCTTCCGCCTGTTGTTGGCGGTTGTACCAGTTGGAAGAGCTTTTATAGCTGCCTGCGCCGCTCCAGTTGCTGGAATAACCGTTTGATCCGCCAAAATAAGCCGCGGCCTGATTGCAGATTTCGATATTGGCCGGCGGCAGTTCGTTGATAAAACGTGAAGGCATATTGTTTTGCCATTGGCCGTAGATGCGGCGGTTGAGTGCGGTTAATATATATAATTTTTGTTTGGCGCGGGTAATGGCGACATAAGCCAGCCGCCGTTCTTCTTCCAAGGCGCTGCCGCCGCCTTCGTCCAGCGCGCGCTGGTGCGGGAACAGTCCTTCTTCCCAGCCGGGCAGAAATACGGCGTCAAACTCCAGCCCCTTGGCCGAGTGCAGCGTGATCAGCATCACCTTGTTGGTGTCAACATTGTTATCGGTGTCCATCACCAGACTGACGTGCTCCATAAAATCGCCCAATGTCGGGTATTGTTCGGTATCGCTCATGACGTTGATCAATTCTTTTAAGTTTTCAATTCGTCCTTCGGCTTCTGCCGACTTGTCCATTTTGAGCATTTCCATATAACCGGAATCTTCCAGCACCTGCGCGGCCAGATCATCGGGGGAAACCGCGTTCATAGTTTGCCGCCATTGGTAAAAATTGTTGATCAATTCGGCAGCGTTGGTTTTAACCTTGCCGCTCAAGGCGCCTTCATTCAACATTTTTTCAATCGCCATAAACATTGAAATATGATTAGTGCGGGCTTCGTTTTCAAATTTTTCGATGGTTTTGGCGCCGATCCCGCGGGCGGGTTTGTTAATGATGCGTTCCAAAGCCAGATCGTCGGCCGGTTGCAGGACGACCCGCAGATAGGCGAGGGCATCACGAATTTCGGCGCGTTCGTAGAATTTGGGACCGCCGATAACTTGATAGGGGATTGCTTCGGCAATGAGCTTTTCCTCAAATTCTCGCGTCTGAGCGGCAGTGCGAACCAAAATGGCCATACGGTTGTAATCGGTACCGCTTCGGTGCAAATTTTCAATTTCATCGGTCACATAAGCTGCTTCTTCCGATCCGCTGTAAGTGCTGACGACTTTGATTTTGCTGTTTTCCGAACGGGCGGCGGGAGAATTTTCCGCCACTTTTAAGGTTTTGCCCAGCCGATCCTGATTATGGCGGATAAGCGCCGAAGCAGCCGCCAAAATGTTGGCGGTGGAACGATAGTTGCGTTCCAGCCGGATCACTTTGGCATTGGGGAAATCTTTTTCAAAGCGCAAAATATTTTCAATTTCTGCGCCGCGCCAGGAATAGATTGACTGGTCGTCATCACCGACGCAGCACAAATTGCGGTGCTTTTGGCAGATCAGGCGCAAAAACAGATATTGAGTGACATTGGTATCCTGATACTCGTCGACCATGATATATTTGAAACGTTCCTGATAGCTGTCCAGTACCTCGGCGTCGGATATCAGAATGTTTAACGTGTAAAGCAGCAGGTCGCCGAAGTCGACGCAGTTGAGTTCCAAAAGCCGGGCCTGATATTTTTTGTAAACCTCGGTGAGGACGTTGGCGCGGAAATCGCCGTCTATTTTATCAACGGTCAGCCCTTTGTCTTTCCACAGCTGGATTTTGTCAAGGATCGATTGCGGCGGGTATTTTTTGTCGTCGATGCCTTCGGCCTCAAGAATTTGTTTGATCAGCCGCCGCTGGTCATCTTCGCCCAAAATGGTGAAGTTGCTTTTGAGCCCGACCAGTTCGGCATGGCGGCGGAGTATTTTGACGGCAATGCCGTGGAAGGTGCCCATCCAAACGGAATCGGCGATGTTGCCGATCAGATTGCGGGCACGGTTCTGCATTTCTCGCGCGGCACGGTTGGTGAATGTGACGACCAGACAATTCCAGGGGTTGGCTTTCATATTGGCCAGGATATAAGCCAGCCGGGTGGTCAGCACTTTGGTTTTGCCGGTGCCGGCGCCGGAAAGTACCAGCAAGGGGCCTTCGGTGGTGGTGACGGCTTGTTTTTGTTCGGGGTTGAGTTCGTTCAGCCACGGCAGCTCCGGCATCAGCCGGGCCGTATTATCATAAGTTACCGCCGGTTCTTCGGCAGCCAGATCGAATATGTCGCTCATTTTTAGGATACTTCTTGTATTTTTATTTGTCTTTGCCTATATATACATTATAATTTGCAGAAATAAAAGCGCTTTATAAAACTATAAACAAGGGGGTAAAATGTCTGAAATACGCGATAAAATCATCGGCTTAAAAAGCTATATGGACAGTCGAATCATCGGCCAGAAAGACTTGGTAAAAAAGATGATCATTACGCTTTTGGCGGAAGGGCACGCGCTGGTCGAAGGTGCGCCGGGCTTGGCCAAAACCAAAGCGATCAAAACTTTGGCCGATTGTATTTCCGCCAGTTTTAACCGTATCCAGTTTACACCGGATCTGCTGCCGTCGGATATTACCGGCAGCGAAATTTATGTGAGTCAGAAGGGCGAGTTTGAGTTCCGCAAAGGGCCGATTTTTGCCAATCTGGTGTTAGCTGATGAAATCAACCGTGCGCCGGCCAAAGTACAGTCCGCGCTGTTGGAGGCGATGGCCGAACGGCAGGTCAGCGTCGGCGGACAGCGGCTTTTGCTGCCAAGACTGTTTATGGTGATGGCCACCCAGAATCCGATTGAGCACGAAGGCACTTACAATCTGCCGGAAGCCCAGCTGGATCGTTTTTTGATGTATATTAAAATTGATCAGCCGAACGCTGCCGATGAGCGAAAAATTTTGGAATTGGTGCGCGGTGAGGGAACGCTTAGTACGCCGAATCTTAAAACCGGTTTTGACAAGATTGAAATTACCGATGTTGAAGCGGCAACCCGCGAAGCGCTCGGTACCCACATCAGTAAAGAATTGGAAGAATATTTGGTGCAGCTGATTATCGCTACTCGCAAACCGGAAAAATATGACGGTGAATTGGCAGGAATGGTTATGTTCGGCGCCAGTCCGCGGGCGACCATAGCCCTTGACCGCGCGGCAAAAATCAATGCTTGGCTGGCGGGGCGTGATTTTGTTACGCCCGAAGATATCCACGCGGTGATTTACGATATTCTCCGCCACCGGATTATTTTGAGTTTTGAAGCTCAGGCGGAAGGTTACACCAGCGACGATATCATTAATCGTCTGCTCAATCTGGTGCCGCTGCCGTAGGACTTTGACAAGGAGAGCAAAATGCAGAGATTTGCCAAACTGGCTGCCGGTTTGTTCAATCGCCGCAAAGAGAAAAACGGCGGCTTGTCCGTGTCTTTGGAAGAACTGATGGCACAGCGTAAAAATCTGGCTTATCTGCGCCGAAAAACCAAGCTGCAGTCATCTGATATGGCAGGAGAAGTTAAGTCCGCTTTTAAAGGCCGCGGTATCGAAATGGAAGAGATTCGCGAATACACATTCGGTGATGATGTGCGTGATATCGACTGGCGGGTAACAGCACGCAAAAAAAGTCCTTATACAAAGGTGTATGCCGAGGAAAAGGATCGCGAGATTTATGTGTTGCTTGATTTGTCGGCGAGTATGGTTTTTGGTACCCGAAAAGAGTTGAAGTCGGTAACGGCTTCTAAAGCGGCGGCGC
>CABUAP010000066.1 GCA_902489675.1 uncultured Azospirillum sp.
CTAAAAAAGACAACCGGGAAGAACTGACGATTACCGATTCCGAAGGCAACAAAACCGTTTATAAGGTGGAATTGGCGCAAAGCAGAGAAGAACTTTCGACCGGATTGATGAACAGAGAAAAACTGGATGCCGATGCCGGTATGATTTTCGATCTGTCCGATTTCAACAATGTTCCGACCGCCATGTGGATGAAGGACACCAAAATTGCACTTGATATGCTGTTTATTGACCAAGACGGCATGATCTATTGGGTGTTTGAAAATGCCGAGCCGGATTCCGTTAAAATGATTGTGGCGCCCTACCCGGCAACGGCCGTGTTGGAAGTTAATGCCGGCGACATTAAAGCCAAAGGTATCCAAATCGGCGATATGGTAGATTATAAATTGTTCCAGGCCAAAGAAAAAGCCGCAGCAACGCAAAATGAAAGCAATGCCGCTCCGGCGGAAGCTGACGTTGAAGTCAAAGAAGCACCGGTGGCCGAGGAAACAACTGTTGACACAGACAATCAGGAAGCGTCGGTTGTTAATGCGACTGAAACGGCTGAAGCAGAACCGGAAGCAACAGACGTCAAAGAACCGGCAGCAACCGAAGAAGTTCCGGCTGATGATAAAGACAACAAGGCAGAAACACCGGTCAAATGATTCTCTGATCCATTGGATAAAAAATACCTCGAAACCAACTGTTTTCGAGGTATTTTTTTGGTATTGGTAAAACTTTCGAACAATAAGAAAGCGCGCCTACAGCCGATTGATTTTGCCGATATAACTTTTGATGGTTTCCAGCCGAACAGCATATTCGCTCAAATCCCCCTCGATCAACAGCTTTTGATCTGGCCGAACCTTCATTTTGCCAAATGAACGGGCAACCAGTTCTACCAGCTTTTCCGGCGCGCGGAAAATATTGTTGTGAAACGTAATCAGAAATCCTTTAGCGCCGGCATCCACTTTTTCGATATTGGCGACTTTGCACAATTGTTTAATCTCCACCGTTTTCAGCAGATTTTCAACTTCCGGCGGGATGGGACCGAAACGGTCAACAAGTTCTTCTCTTATATCAAGCAGAGCTTCGGACGTTTCCAAACTGCCGATCCGTTTATAAAGCCCCAGCCGGACGCCCAGATCGCGGACATAAGTTTCCGGAATCATAATCGGCACGCCGGTTACAATTTGCGGGCTCCAGTCGGTCGCGGTTGTGCCTTCCGCTTGATCGGCAACCGCACCGGCTTTAATGCGGGCAATTTCTTCTTCCAGCATATGATGATAAAGAGCAATGCCCACTTCTTTGATATGCCCGGACTGTTCCTCACCTAAGATGTTGCCGGAACCTCTGATATCCATATCGTGACTGGCCAAAGAAAAACCGGCGCCCAGACTGTCTAAGGCCTGCAAAATACTCAGCCGCCGCTCAGCAATCGGTTTCAAATGTTTTTGCGCCGGTACCGTAAAGTAGCAATATCCGCGCATTTTGGAGCGGCCGATCCGTCCTCTCAGTTGATAGAGCTGAGCCAAACCAAACATATCCGCCCGATAAACGATCATCGTATTAACCGACGGCATATCAATGCCCGATTCAATAATGGTTGTAGACAGCAAAATATCGCCTTGCTTGTCCGCAAACTCATTCATGACTTCTTCCAGCTGTTTGACCGGCATCTGGCCGTGAGCAACCAAAATTTTTACATCGGGCGCCAATTCCTGCAGCACATCATGCACTCGGGCGATATCGGAAACGCGCGGGCAAACGACAAAAGTCTGTCCGCCGCGGAATTTTTCACGATAAATTGCTTCTTTGATCATGACGCCGTCAAAAGGCATGACGAAGGTGCGCGCGGCCAACCGATCCACCGGCGGGGTGGCAATAATCGAGAGCTGTTTGACCCCGGTTAAAGACATTTGCAGTGTCCGCGGGATTGGGGTTGCGGTCAATGTCAAAACGTGCACATCGGCTTTCAGATTTTTCAATTTTTCTTTATGCGCTACGCCGAAATGTTGTTCCTCATCAATAATCAGCAGTCCAAGGTTGGAAAATTCGATATTGTTGGCCAAAAGCGCATGAGTTCCGATCACAATATCAACCGCACCGCTTTTTAAGCCTTCTTTCACCTTGCGCGCCTCGGTCGGCGTCTGTAAGCGGGAAAGCATCCGAACGTTGAGCGGAAAACCGGACATTCGCTGCTTAAAATTGTGATAATGCTGCCGCGCCAACAAGGTGGTGGGCACAATCAGCGCCGCCTGTGCGCCGGACATCGCCACGGCAAAAGCCGCTCTGAGCGCCACTTCTGTCTTGCCGAAACCGACATCGCCGCATACCAGCCGATCCATCGGAATTCCGGCTGACAAATCGCCCAAAACATCACCGATCGCGTTTAGCTGATCCTCGGTTTCGTTATAAGGAAAACCGGCGCAAAATTCGTCATATGCCCCTTCGGGAGCAATATAACTTTCTGCTTTTTTCAGTTGACGCTGAGCCGCGATGGCAATCAGCTTTTCGGCAATTTCGTGAATCCGTTTTTTGACTTTTGCCTTTTTGGCCTCCCAAGCCGAGCCGCCGAGCGTATCAAGCTGAATATTGTTATCATCAATTCCGTAGCGGGAAACAGTTTCGATATTTTCAACTGGCACAAACAGCTTATCGTCATTGGCGTAAATAATCTTCAGACAGTCGTGCGGCGCACCGCCGGCAGTGATGTTCTCCAGCCCCATAAAACGACCGATACCGTGTTCGATGTGAACAATCAGTTCACCGATATTGAGCGAAGAAATATCGGCAATAAAATCCTTGGATGTTACCTTTTTTGTCGTACGCCGGTTTTGCCGCGCGCCTAAAATATCCTGCTCTGAAACCAGACAAAGCCCCTGCCCGCGAAAACCATGCGGCAGCGGCAACACCACCATGGCTATTCGGCGGGTTCCGGCCTTATCCAAAGCTTGCTGCCAATTATCGGCAAAAGTAAATTCCAAATCGGCATAAGGGCTTTCTGTCTTAGCATCGGAAATCAGCGAAAACAGTCGTTCTCTGGAACCGGGCGTATAGCAACAAATGATCCGTTTTAATTTGCCGTATTCGCTGAAATAGGCCAAAAGATCGAGATAAACCTGCGCTGCATTGACCGATTTGGCAGAGGAAAAATCACGCCCCGGCAGCACGCCGCTGTCCTTATTGCCGTTGCCGTCCGGCAGGTTAAGCCCGGTCAGGGTAACCGCCTTCCGGTTTTCTGCCATGGCGGAAAATTCTTTTACCCCCAAAAACATCAGTTCCGGCGCAACCGGGCGATAAGTGTCTACTTCACTCTGATTTTTAACCTTGAGCGCTTCCAAACGAGAAACATAGTGGTCGGCAATACTTTCGCTTTTGGCGGCAAGCGCCGCATCGGCATTGCGGCCGATCACAATTTTGGCGCGCGGCAGATAGTCAAACAAAGTCGGCAGCGGTTCTTCGTAGAAAAACGGCAGCCAATTTTCCATCCCCATATATTTGCGGCCGTTTGATACCGCTTCATAAATTTCATCGTCTTTAAACGAGGCGCCAAAAGCTTCCCGGTAGCGGCTGCGGAAGTTTTTGATCGTATTGTCATCCAAAACCACTTCACCGGCCGCTCGGAAAAGATAACTTTTTCTTTCGCCGATGGTACGCTGGCTCAAAACATCAAAAGTACGGATTTTTTCTACCTCATCGCCAAACAAATCAACACGGAGCGGCGCTTCCGCCCCGGTCGGGAAAATATCGAGAATATCGCCCCTGACGGCATATTCCCCCGGTTCCATAACCTGCTCCACCCGGCTGTAGCCGTTGATTGACGCATAGTGCAAGAAATCATTAAAATTCAAGCCACCGCCGACTTTAATCTCTTTCATCGAGTTGAGAAACACTTTTTTCGGCGGCAGTTTTTGCAGCACTGCGCCGATGCTGGCAACAATAATCCGCGGCTGCTTTACCTCCGGAACCGCCGCCAGCTTGCCGAGCGTATCCATCCGCCGGGCAATGATATTGATATTGGGAGAAACACGGTCATAAGGTACCGTATCCCAGGCCGGAAAACGCAAAATTTCGGCCTGAGGAAGCAGGTTTTGCAAAATATCGGCGTTTTGTTCCAGCACCACGCCGTCGCTGGCAATATATAAAACGTCGGTTTCGCTCTGCCGCCAGAGGTCTGCAATCGCAAACGGTTCAAAGCCTTCGCTGACGGAAGAAACGGAAACCTGATCTTGATCGGAATTTTTCGCCATCTTTTTATCTTCTTGGTTTACATCTTTTTCAAAAATATATACAATTACGGCCGATAGCAACCTTTTTTTTCAAGGCAGGAATCATGCGGCCGTCTTTTTTATACCCATTATTTGCTTCGCCCTCGTCCATCCGCGGGATCGGTGAAAAATATGCCGGCCTTTTGCAAAATTTGGGGATCCATAAAATTGCAGACATACTGTGGTATCTGCCCTATGCCGTCAATGACCGCCGCCGCGCCGCTTCCGTCAATGCGCTGAAAAGCGGCGTGATCAACACCATCAAAATCCGCATCATTGAACATATTACCCCCAAAAGCCGCAAACAGCCCTATCAGGTGTTGTGCGAAGACGAAGCGGGAAACGAATTGACATTGATCTTTTTTAAGGCCTACCCCGATTCTATTCGTAAAAATCTGCCGGAAGGCACCGAACGGCTGGTCAGCGGCAAAACAGAACTGTTTAACGGCCGCTGGCAGATAAGCCATCCCGATTTTATCGTTACGCCGGAAAACAGCCGGCAAATTCCCGAAATTGAACCGGTTTACGCTTTAACTGCCGGAATCACCAACAAATTTGTCTGCCGCTTGGTTTATCATGCGCTGGCTTTAGTCCCCCCGCTGCAGGAGTGGCTGGAACCTAATCATCAAAAAACGCTTAACCTGCCGCCGTTTACTGAGGCTTTGCAGCTGGCGCACCATCCGCAGCGTGTGAGCGATTTGCTGCCGGAAAATCCGGCTCGAATGCGGCTGGCTTATGATGAGCTGCTGGCCAACCAGCTGGCTTTGGCTTTGGTACGGGAAAAAGTAAAGAAACAAGCCGGCCGCAAAATTGCCGGCAACGGTCTGCTCCGCCGCCGGATTCTCGAACATTTGCCGTTTAACCTGACAAGCGCGCAAGAAAAAGTATTGGCGGAAATCTATCGTGATCAGGCAGCTGACAGCCGTATGCTGCGTCTGTTGCAAGGTGATGTCGGCAGCGGCAAAACCATTGTCGCCTTTCTGACCATGCTCAATGCGGTTGAGTGCGGCGCTCAGGCCGCGATCATGGCGCCGACCGAAATTCTTGCCAAACAGCATTTTGACACTATGGCGCCTTTGTGCGAAGAAACGGGACTGAAAGCAGCGATTTTAACCGGCCGTGTTAAAGGCAAAGCCAGAACGCAGCTGCTGGAAGATTTGCAAAGCGGAAAAATTAATATTTTGATCGGCACTCATGCCCTGTTTGTCGAAGATGTCGCTTTTTCTGACCTGGCCTGCGTCATTATCGACGAACAGCATCGTTTCGGTGTACATCAACGCCTGAATCTTTCTGACAAGGGCAGCCGCGCCGATGTCTTGGTCATGACGGCCACGCCTATCCCGCGGACATTGATTTTAACCGCTTTCGGCGATATGGAATATTCTAAAATCGACCAGCTTCCCGAAGGACGCAAGCCGGTTGACACTCGGGTTATGCCGCTCTCCAAAATTGATGAAATTATCCCTGCCGTCAAACGCAAGATCGAAAGCGGTGAGCGGGTCTACTGGGTCTGTCCGTTGGTTGAAGAATCGGAAAAAATTGATTTAGCGGCGGCAGAAAATCGTTTTGAAATTCTGCAAAAAACTTTTGGCAATGATGTCGGTTTGGTACATGGCAAAATGAAGGAAAAAGAAAAAGACGCGATCATGGAGCGGTTCAAAAGCGGCGAAATCAGGCTGCTGGTTGCCACCACCGTGATCGAAGTCGGTGTCAATGTACCGGAAGCAACGATCATGATCATCGAACACGCCGAACGGTTTGGGTTGGCTCAGCTTCACCAGCTGCGGGGACGGGTCAAACGCGGTGTTAAGCCGGCAACCTGTATTTTGCTCTATGGTTACCCGTTGGGTGAAACTTCCCGCGCACGGTTAAATATTATGCGTGATACCGAAGACGGTTTTGTGATTGCGGAAGAAGACCTTAAACTGCGCGGCGGCGGCGAAATTTTAGGCACCCGTCAGAGCGGTGCTGAGCAGTTTCGATTGGCGCAGATGCCGGAACATCAAAATTTGCTGCTCACCGCCAACAAAGACGCGCGGATGATCGTGGCCGCCGATCCGAATCTGACAAGCCCCCGCGGGCAGGCTCTGCGCACCCTGCTCTATCTGTTTGAACGTGATGATGCGGTAAAAACTTATCTGGCCGGATAATCTCTGTTTTCCATATAAGCCTTGTTTATGTTTTCCCCAAACTTGGGATGATCATTTTTACCTTGCCCAACAAACTCTCTATAGACCACCAGAACCAGCTCAAACGGCGTGGCGCAACACTGTGACATTCCGTTAAAGCGCAATCCCGGACGAAAATGGACAAACAATAGCTATCCCCACAGTAAAATGGGAGGGAGTCTGTAAGGTATCAATACAAAACCCCGGGAAAACCGGGGCTGTGTTGTTATTGATCCAAGAAAGAACGCAGCTTGCGCGAACGGCTCGGATGTTTGAGCTTGCGCAACGCTTTGGCTTCGATCTGGCGAATACGCTCACGGGTCACATTAAACTGCTGCCCCACTTCTTCCAACGTATGATCCGTATTCATGCCAATCCCGAAGCGCATACGCAGAACGCGTTCTTCCCGCGGCGTCAAGGACGACAAAATCCGCGTACAGGTTTCTTTCAGGTTGCTGTGAATTGCGGAATCAAGCGGCTGCAGCGCGCTTTCATCAGGGATAAAATCGCCCAGAGAAGAATCTTCCTCATCACCGACCGGAGATTCCAAACTAACAGGTTCTTTGGCAATTTTCATAACTTTGCGCACTTTTTCAAGCGGCATGGAAAGTCTGGCCGCCAGTTCTTCCGGCACCGGCTCGCGTCCCATTTCGGAGAGCATCTGCCGCGAAGTTCTCACCAATTTGTTAATTGTTTCAATCATATGCACCGGAATACGGATCGTCCGTGCCTGATCGGCGATTGAGCGCGTAATAGCCTGACGGATCCACC
>CABUAP010000067.1 GCA_902489675.1 uncultured Azospirillum sp.
CATGAAAATGTGGAATTAATTGCAAAAAATTGTAACCTCTCAAATTGATTCTTCAGAAAAACGATTCCAGTATTCTGATCACTGCCATATTTGTACAGAATTTAATATTTAAGAAAAAGGCAATTGCGGTCCTAAATTATCAGCTAACCCTCCTCCGTTTAACCGGGAAAGTCATTCAGACCCCAAACCCAGCTGTTTAACCATGCTCAAAAGCGCTAAACAGCACCTAACAACACTTTTGCATACATTTCCCTAAAACTGTAAGACATTAAAGCAAGAGCCCCTCTTTTTCAAAAGGGGCTCTTTTATCTGCAAGCTGACACTACTTGCGTTCTTTGGCATCCATTGCTTCCGGCGCCTTTTGAACCGTATTTTCAATCAACGGCGCAACCGATTTCTGACGCCACGATTTTTGCGGTTTGGGCTTAGGCTGCGGAAAGGCTTTGCCGCAGATGCCGACACCCAAGCTCTTCATCGCCGTTTCAATCGGCAGGAAGACATCCGGTCCGTCTTGAATCGGACGCAAAGTGTGAGCCATACCGGTAATCCGTCCTTTTTCGTCAATCAGCACACCGCCGATGGTCGCACTTTGGACAAAGGTATCAATCACAATCTGAGAAGTTCCGTCTTCATCATAACGATAGCCGCTGACTTTTCCGCCGGTTTCCAAATAGCCTTCGCTTTCTCCGGCCGTGAAATTCAGCAGACCCAACGTCATAAAGTTGTCTTTATTAACGGCAGGCAGTTCCATATTAAGCGACAGCGGCGTATACTGCGTCGGCTGATCCAACACTAACAGCGCGGTGTTTTTCTTCGGATTAATACGGAAAGCACGCGCTTTCAGTTTCTTACCGTTGATTGTTTCCAAAGCATAATTATTGTTGCTGCGGTCAACCAAATCGGCCGAAGTCATAACAAACAACTCGGAAATCAGCAACCCGGCGCCTTTTTTACCTTTTGCATTGGTAACGGAAACAACCGCGGTTCTGACTTTATAGACATTTTCCGGTCCCATATTGTCATAATCCGGCTGCTCCATAATACAGAGCTTGTCGCTTTCGATCATCGCCGACATATCACTCGGCAACGGTTCGACGGCTTCAACTTCATACATAACGGAACCATCAGATACCGCGCCGGAATCTTCAACAACGACACCGTCGATCACACCGCCGGTCGCCACAACAGCGCCGGTCGTCATAATCTCGGTTACATTGCCTCCCTCAACCATTCCATAGCCGGCAGAAGATGCCCCCGAAGTTTCGACAATCTGACCGTCGACCATCTGCAATTCGGTCACATTGCTGCCTTCATAAGCTCCCGAACCGGCAGAAACAACACCGGAAGTTTCAATAATTTGACCGTCAACCATTTGCAGCTCGGTCACATTACCGCCGTTTGCCGTACCGTAACCGGCAGAAACAGCACCGGAATCTTCAATAATCTGACCGTCGACCATCTGCACGTCGGTCACATTACCGCCGACGGCTGCGCCATAACCGGCAGATGCGGAACCGGAATTTTCAACGATCTGTCCATCCGCCAATTTGGCTTCCGGAACATTGATCCAGCCTTCGTTCATGCCATAGCCGCTCGAAACGCTGCCCGAATCTTCCATAATTTTAATTTCTTTACTGAATTGACATTTGACCGGATCCATCTGGCGCTGCATATCAATCAAAGCATTGCGCTGTCTTTGCAGTTCTTCGGCCGACAAACGTTTAGACAATTGATCTTCAAACCCCGGGAGATTGCGAAGATTGTCAACCGCATCGGCAAACGCCCGCTCAATCAGCACGATCTCGCCGTTGTACTCGCCGTCTTCGACCTCACCGTAACCAACACTCTTGCCTTTCCATAATACATTGGTCTTGGTCAAATCCATCAACCGCCAAACCACCGTCATTTCCGATGATCCGATTCGCTTATCTTCTTTTTTAGCTTCGTCCCAGTTATATTCATCACACAAATTCATATAGTAATCGGTAATTTCCGCCGTCAAAACATATTCCGGCAGCGGACTGTCGGCTCGCAGGCACAAATCATTCGGCGTCTTAACCACTTTATAGCAGTCCGAAACCATATCGTCGAAAATTTCGATAAAGCTCATATCCTTTTCAAGGATTCTGCCTTCATTCAAAATGGCGTTTTTGGTATCGCGGCGGCAGCCGAAAATACGAAAACGATATTTACCGAGCTTGCGAGAATAGCCGCTGTCGGTCATACCGTTTTTCAACCGAAAATCGACCCATTCCAATTCCAGCGGAGCAAAATCGCCGCATTGACGATGAACGGCACTGTAAAGGCTGTCATCATAAACGATATAGTTCTGAATATATTTCGGATTTGTTTTTTCCGGACGACAAGCCGGACCGTTACACGGTGCGCCGCCGAAAATGCTGCCGTTTTTATCACAGTTTACGCAAGGGCCGCCGCCGAAAATACTACCGTTTCTGTCACAGGTTACACAGGGGCCGCCGCCAAAGATGCTGCCGTCGCGATCTTCTTTAACATTTCCGTATTCGTCAACCGAATCGGAAAAAAGCTGCTGACGGGCAGACATTTTAAATTCATCGGAACGAGGCGCCAGCGTATAAGCGACGGGTTTGCCTGACTCTTCCGCCACATTTTTAGTTGCCGCCGGAATGCAGCCGCCGGGCTGTCTGGTTTCTACCGTTTTCACCGCCGGGCAGGCACAGTCTTCACCGCGTCCCATTTGCGCCGGACACGCACAGTCTTCAAGCACTTGCGGACAAGCGCCGTTCGCCGGACACTGCGCAAAAGCAGGCATTGCCAGCACTGTCAATGCAGCGGCAAAAAAAGCTGTTTTAAGGGTCATTAATTTCTGCATTATATTTCATCTCCTAGATTTATAGTCAGGCGTTTTCCATCGCAAAGACAGAGCCTCGGCGATATGTATTCTAAGCAATTTATTTTCATTTTGCAAGTCCGCAATTGTCCTCGCCAGCCGCAAAGTGCGGTGATAGGCGCGAGCAGACATTCCCGTACGGTCGGCATAAGACAAAAGCAGCGCTTTGGCCTCATTGTCAAGCGCCGCCGCCTGCTCCAAAAACTCGCCCTTCAGCTGAGAATTGGTCAGAAGCAGCGGGTTCCCCAAAGCGGCAAAACGTTTTTTTTGAATTTCTCGCGCGGCGATCACCCTTTGGCGGATCTCATCCGAACTCTCTCCCGCTTTGACATCGGCCAACTCCCAAGGATTGACCGCCGGCACGTCAATCTGAATATCGATCCGATCCAGCAACGGCCCCGAAATCCGCGCACGATATTCTTCCGCGCATTTGGGCGCCCGGCTGCATTCCTGTCCGGGAAGACCGAAATTGCCGCAGCGGCAGGGGTTCATCGCCGCCACCAACTGAAAGCGGGCGGGAAAAACGGTATGAGAATTAACTCGGGATACGGCAATACAACCATTCTCCAACGGTTGTCGCAAAGCCTCGAGCGTCGGCCGGGCAAACTCCGGCAATTCGTCCAAAAACAACACCCCGTTATGCGCCAGCGAAATTTCTCCCGGACGCGCTTTCCGCCCGCCGCCGACCAATGCCGGGGTGGAAGCGCTGTGATGCGGATCGCGGAAAGGCCGTTCAAAACTGATAGAGCCGTCTTTCAGCTCACCGGCAATCGAATGAATCATGCTGGTTTCAATTGCTTCTTCGGTTGTCATCGGCGGCAAAATCGACGGCAGCCGCGCCGCCAACATCGATTTTCCGGCTCCCGGCGGACCGGACATAATCAGATTATGACCGCCGGCCGCAGCAATTTCCATGGCTCGTTTGGCCGTTTCCTGTCCTTTAACATCTCTCATATCGGCAAAAGAAACCCGGCTTTCGCGACGCCTGGCTTCGGGAAAATTAATTTCGGCATTGCCTTGAAAATAATTAATCAACTGCAGCAGCGAACGCGCCGCCAAAATATCGGTCACCCCGGCCCATACCGCCTCGCTGCCCTGCGTTTCGGGACAAATAACACCGCAGCCCTGTTTTCTGGCCGCAATTGCTGCCGGCAGCACTCCGTTGATGTTTACCAACGTGCCGTCCAAACCAAGCTCGCCGAGTGCAATGTAAGGAAAAATTTTTTCTTGGGGAATAACTTCCATCCCCGCCAAAAGGCCGAGGGCAAGCGGCAGATCAAAATGCGATCCCTCTTTCAGCAAATCGGCCGGCGACAGGTTAACGGTAATTCTTTTGGCCGGCAGCTTCAACCCGAGGGCGGTAAACGCCGCACGGATTCGTTCCCGGCTTTCCGCCACCGCTTTATCCGGCAGGCCGACAATCGTAAAAGCGGGCATCCCCGCCGAAATCTGTACCTGAAGCTCTACGTTTAGAATTTCCAGTCCGTTAAAAGCGACGGTATTAACCCGGGACAGCATCCGTTACCACCTCGGCGCTTTTTCGTTTTCTCTCCAGCGGCGGGTCGGATAGGTATCGGTTGTCAGAAAGTCATATTTGGCCGGGCGGTAAGGCAGATCCTGAACACGAACAAAACATTCCGCCTCCAGCGCGCGGGCGCATTCTTCCGCCGTCACATCTCCGGTATCGCGGCAGCAGGCCAGCTTGCCGCTTGTCTGATGCTGCAGCAAAATCACCGGTTCCACGTTTTTGGGTTCTGTCCCGAGGATAACAACCTGAGCGGCCTCATCCTCTGCGGAAATTGACGAACAGGCACATAACGCCAACAATGACGCTGCCCCCAATGCGATCAGTTTTGCCTTCATCTTTTCATCCTTGTTTAAAACACTTTTTCCCATCATAAGGCATTTATATTTATTTGCAATAAATTTTGTTACCGGATTCCGGGCTTTTTCAAATGCCGGACAGAGCAAACAAACCAAAGTTTTTCCGCCTGCCCCGCCCAATCCGATCGCCGCGGTTTTTATAACCGCCGTCGGTAAAAAAACAAAAAAAAGCTTGCCAAAATAAACTTTTAAGCTATATTAAGCAGCGTCCCTTGCCAAAACCGTTGTGGTTTTTGGCTATACATAAACCGTTTTCTCTGCTCTAACGGAGAAAATATTGTTGAGAATCCACAAGGAGATATATTTAATGCAAAAATACGAAAGCGTGCTGATTGCACGTCAGGATCTCGGCACTTCTCAGGTTAATAACATTGTTTCGGACTTGTCCGAAGTTATTAAAAAAGAAGGCGGCGAGGTTGTAAGAGTGGATAACTGGGGTCTGAAGACTCTGGCTTACCGCATCAAGAAAAACCGCAAAGGTCACTATGTTATCATGAACATTTCTGCTCCGGCCAACGCTATCGCCGAGTATGAAAGAATCATGCGCTTTAACGAAGACATCATTCGTTATATGACCATCCGTGTTGACGAATTCTCTGAAGGCGTTGCCGCGGAAGAAAAAGAAACTGAAGAATCTGCGGAGTAATTGATCATGAACAAACAAGTATTCTTTAAGAAAAAGAAATCCTGCCCGTTTTCCGGCGAAGACGGCATGAAAATCGATTACAAGGATGTTAAACTGCTTTCCCGCTACATTTCGGAAAAAGGCAAAATCATCCCGAGCCGTATCACCTCGGTTTCCGCCAAGAAACAAAGAGAATTGGCCCGCGCCATCAAACGCGCCCGCTACATTGCTCTGCTTCCGTTTGTCGCCAATTAAGGAGAAAAGAGATGGAAGTTATTCTTTTGGAACATATAAACAAATTGGGTAAAATGGGCGACAAAGTAAACGTTAAGAACGGTTATGCCCGCAACTACCTGCTGCCGACTAAAAAAGCCCTTCGCGCAACTGCCGAAAACTTGGCTTTTTATGAAAAACAGAAAGCGGAACTGGAAGCTCACAACAAAGCTCTGTTCGAGAGCGCTTCCAAACAGTCTGAAGAACTGCAGGGCTTCAAAGTCGTGCTGATCCGTCAGGCTGCCGAAACCGGCCAGCTTTACGGTTCGGTTACCATCCGCGACATCGCTTCGGCCATGAAAGAAGCCGGCGTTAACGTTGAACGCCGTTATATCAACCTCGAACGCCCGATCAAAGACCTCGGCGTTTATCAGGTTAAGCTCAGCCTTCACCCGGAAGTCAGCCAGACCATTTTGGTCAATGTTGCCCGTACGGACGAAGAAGCTAAAAAACAGGAAAACGCTTTTAACAAAGAATAGTTTTCGGTTTAAGCGCCCAAACCCCGGGTTTTTATCCGGGGTTTTTTTGTATTAATGCCTTACAGACTCACCCCATCTTTTGTCATACTGAATTTATTTCAGCACCTCTTATCATATCCCTATCTCTCCTCTTGCCCCTTCTCCTTTCTCTCCCCTTCTTTCCTCCCTATCTTTCCCTTTTCTCCTCTTTTTCCGTTTTCCTTGTTTCCTTCTCCTCTCCCCTTTCTCTTTATTCCCCTTTCTCCTCTCCCTTTGAGATCCCGAAACAAGTTCGGGATGACAAGAGGGATTAGAACAACAGCGGAAAGGTATTCAGGATAACAAAACCCATACATATTGCCCACAGACCTCACCACAATCACATATACACTTCCACATACCGCACACCACATCTTTCTGTCCGCCTCATCACATACGCCTTTATTTTTTCCTCTATTTTCTTTTGCTAAGTCTTTCTCAATTCCTTCTCTCCAAGAAGATCGAATTATTTTCCGCTTGCCAATCCGCAGCAAATTCTCTAATATCAACCCTGCATCCGGGAGGCCGGATGCGGAGTGTCATAGCTCCTTCTAAGAAAAGAACAACTCCTGTCAGAGGGAGCTGCTGATATAAGCATATCTTACCGATATGACGAATAAAGCAGACTGTTCTTGGACAGCTATGAACTCCCTCACCTTGAATTTCTCAAGGTGAGTTTTGTTTTAATCACAAGTAAATAAACAAAACAAGGGGAGATTGGTAAAAGAAATCGCTTGCCAACCAATGGCAAATTCTCTAATATCAACCCTGTATCCGGGAGGCCGGATGCGGAGTGTCAGAGCTCCTTTGCAACAAAAACTCCTCAGAAGGGGAGCTGCCGATATAAGCGTACCTTACCGGTATAACGAATAAGGCAGACTGCGTTGTAACAGTCATCTTCACTTAGGCATCTAAATTCGCCGCGGTCGCTTTGCTTTCCTTGCTCATTAAGA
>CABUAP010000068.1 GCA_902489675.1 uncultured Azospirillum sp.
TCCCGATAATGCCGACAAAACAATCTCTCTGACAGAAAATATCATTGCCAACAAACAACTCTACGTAACGACGCCCGGCGTAACCATTAACGTTAACAACCACACAATTAACAGCCCCGAGCAAAACAAAGGACAAAGAATTTTTGCACTTACTTCCGACACGCTGATAACTCCGGAAGCAAATCCCATCAATTTTATAAATATCAATGTTAACAATGCTTTTTATACCAACCCGAATTTCGCCGAAGCTGCCGTATTTTATATCGGAAAAGATGTTCTAATAGGTACAATTGCCGGAACATTTGCCAACAACCGGGTAGAAACCACAGCCAGCGCACACGGCGGAACGATCAAAAATTTCGGTCATATCCAAAACATATCGGGCGAGTTTATCGGCAATCAAGCCATAAGCAACAATAATGAAGCTGCCGGCGGCGCAATCAGTTCCGTTTTTGAAGGAAACCATACTTATAACCGAACCAGCGAACATCTGGAAAACGATACCGCCAGTGTTTCTGCCGGCGGAGTATAATACGGGCTCAATCGCAGCCATCACGAACAGCCGTTTTACGGGCAATTCCGCCGAAGCAGATTTTGGCTTGGCAACCGGCGGCACAATTCAAAACAACGGCACGATCACAGAGATAAAAAACTCTGATTTTTTAAACAACTATACCTTATCAAACGAACATTCTGCAAGAGGCGGAGCAATTCAGAATTCTACCCGTAGTGTGATAGAACAGATAATCAACAGCAAATTTGACGGCAACTATGCCAAAGTAGCGCCATCAACTAAGTATTTTTCCACTAACGGCGGCGCCATTGATAACAGTGGCACCATCAACTTGATTGCGGACAGTGAGTTCACAAATAATTATATAGAATTAACCACCGGCACCAATTTGGGCGGCGCTCTGCACAACACAGGACAAATAGGAAAAATCAGTAATGTCAAGTTTATCGGCAACACAACAAATTCTCAAACCGGCAGAGGAGGAGCAATTTACAGCGCCGGAAAAATCACGGAGATTGTTAACAGTGAATTTACCGATAACCGTATAATCGGACAACAGGGCTATGGCGGTGCATTGAATTTAACGAACGGCATCACCATAACCAACTCCAAATTTGAAAACAATTCTATCCAAGCAGAAAAAGGAGCCGGCAGCGGCGGCGCAATTAATTTTTCTTCTGCGCAAGACATCATCTTAAAGAACAGCAGTTTTTACAACAATTTTATAAAAGGCAAACATATCACCAACGCCAAAGGCGGCGCTGTTTATAAAGCAGGAACAGGTTCTTTGATCATTGAAGCCGACGGCAGTATCGGCAATGGAAAATCCGTTTTAAACATTGATGCCGGACAAATGGATCCGGATACAACTTACAAAGTCCAGATCATTAAGGCCGAAAACCAAGAACACGCCCCACAGTTAAAACTTAATGATATTGACGCCATAACCCAAATTTCTGCGGATATATTCAGCAACACCCTTCTTGCCGCCGGTTTCGGGGTAGCAACAACCGATACGCAAAACGACAGTATAGAAATCCGCGGCGCTCAGGACGCATTGGCCGAATGGGCGGAATTGTCCGCCGATACCAAAAGTTTTACCTTTGCCCCCGATGCCTTAAAAACTGTTCTGACGCGTGATATCAGCGGACTGCAAGGCAAAGAACTGAACATTAACGGCATAGCCGGCAGCGAACTGGACGCAGCCGGACATAATTTACTGTCAAATATCAACAAAGGACAAAAAATCAATTTTTCGGACCTAACCGTCAGCAATTTCGGAAATATAGCAAACAGCGGCACCGTTGATCTCCATGAAGATACCGGAGAGATCGTCAGTTTTTCATCCCGTAACATTGGTTCACTCCAAGGCAACGGCAACCTGATGATTGACGTTGATATCAAAAACAGACTGTCTGACAATCTTAACATTACCGACGGTAGCCAAAATGGCGGAACTGTACACCTTTCTTCGATCAATGTCCGCAGCGACGGCACCGGCGGCAATAACATCTTAACTTATTTAAAAGGTATTTTGAGCGGATTGAACTTTACGGTCGGCGATAATGACCAAGGTATCAGCACCATGACCGAGGACTATGTTTATACCTTTACCAAAGGCGATGCCGGTATGCTCAACGTGGTTCAGACACTGGTAACCGGCGGCAACACGCTTAAACACTTTATCGAAGGCGTGCTGCCGGTTAATGTCAACACCTACTCGGCAACAAACGACATCGCCGTTTTGGATACGGAAGTCACACTCGGTACAACAAACAACACAGATTATAAGACCCTCAATCTGAATATGAACGGTTACAAATTAACCGGCTATGACGGCAACGGACAAAAAAATGACGGTATTGCTGTTGCCGGAGATTATACTTTTAATTTGCAGGGCAGCAGCAAAAACGAAGCAAATTCGCTGTTAAGTAACTTTGCCAAAGCTCTGACTGTGGCAGAAAACGGAAAATTAAATATTGTCGACGTAACGTTCTCCGACAATGAAACAGATATCGAAAACAGCGGCACAATCAATTTTACCGGCAGTAACAAAGCTGACACAATCACCGGAACCGGTACGATGACTGTCGCTTCCGGCAAAACGCAGATTAATGCGACAATTGAGCAGGATACGGTCAATATCGAAGAAAACGCCGCGCTTACCAACAAAGGCCTTATGACGGCCAACGCCGTTATCAACGGAACATTTATCAATGACGGATCGACAAACGGCAACATTACGATAACGGACAGCGGCCTGCTGACAAATAATCAAACATTAAATTCCGACAATTTCACAAACACCGGTAACATCACTAATATAGATATTTTAAATGCAAAACTATTTGAAAATACGGGAACTGTAGACAATAACGGAACCGTCACGGCAGATAACCTGATCAACAAAGCCGGCGGCAAACTGACATCATCCGTTTCTGCCCTCCGCGTCAACAACCGCCTGCAAAACGACGGCACGTTAAATCTTGCCGGCGGCGCCAACAACAGTCAAAATTGGGCGAAAGAAATTAACGGCAGCGGAAAACTGAATTTCAGCGGCAAAGTTCGTAATACCGCCGCTTTATCTCAAGGCAACATAACCATAACAGCCGGCGCACAATTGACAAACGAAGGTCTGTTAAATGCGGCGATTATCAATAACGGCACAATGATCACCTCGGCAAATTCGTTGGGCGGAACCACCACCAGCAATAACACCTCCGTACTGCAACTAACCGGCGGCACGCTCACCCAAAATATTCTCGGTGACGGAAACGCTCAAATATTAGGCAATGTTATCCTGTCCGGCAATGGCTTATTAAACTTAAAAACCGGGATAAACGAAGGAGCTTCTTTAACCGGAAGCGCCGGTTCCCTTGGTGATACAGTTACCAATGCCGGCATTTTGAACCTGACCGGCGAAACATTATCGATCGATATCCAAGGCAAAGAACAAACCCAAATCAACGGTAATGTAACTCTGGCCAACAATGGCAGCATCTCCCAAAATGTCACTATTGGTAACAACGCAATGCTGACGGTCAACCAGCTTTCAGGTCTTATAAGTACGGTTCGTAACGACGGTACCTTAAAATTGCTGGAAGGAACGGCCGTTCATCAGATCAACGGCTCCGGAACAATTCAAATTGCCGGTAATGTCATCAACAACACCGTTTTTGATAATCTGGTAAAAGTTGAAAACGGTGCAGAATTTACCAACAACGGAACGATATCCCAAGAAACAACCAACAGCGGCGCTTTTATCAACGCCACTGCCGCCGGTTTAAACGGCAGCGTAAACAACCTGTCGGAAGGACGTTTTACCAATCGCGGTACCATCGACGGAAACATTGATAACTCCGGAACATTTTTTAACCGCGGCACCATCAGCGGAAACATCAACAACCGGCTCGGCGGCACCTTTACTTCTCGAGCCGACAGATTCCAAGGCACTGTTAATAATGCCGGCGAATTAATTTTAAGCGGCATTTTGAATAAAAATATTTCGGGCACCGGCACCACAATCGTCGGCGGCAACACCTTCGGTATGAACGGCGGCGTAAAAATTGACGGCATTTTCAATCTCAATAATAAAATACTTAATTTGCAGGAACAAGGAGCCAATGAAGATGCCGATTACGGCGAACGTTAACTGGGATCGCTGACCGGCGGCGGCAGTCTTAAAATCGACGTAGATATGGCAAACCGTCAATCAGACAGTATCAATATTACCAATGGTGCTCAAAACGGCGGAATGCTTAATCTTTCGTCCATCAATGTACGCAGTGACGGCAAAGGCGGTAACGATATTTTGACCTATCTGTCAGGCAATTTGAACGGCCTCGATCTAACGATCAGAAAAGACAGCACAATTGAAGAAACCAGAACCGTCACCAATAATTATACCTACACCTTCACTTCCGATGGCGACGGCAAACTTGATGTACAGCGCACTTTAGGCGGCAGTACGTTGAAAGATTTTATCGAAGGCAACTTGCCGCAAAAAGCAGATACCTATTCGGCAACCGAAGATATTCAACTTTCCGAAAACGAAGTTCCGCTGGGAACAACGGAAAAAAATGAAGATTTCAAAGAGCTGAACCTTAATATGAACGGCAACAACTTGATCGGCTATACCGAAAACGGTAAAAAGAACGAAGGGATGACAATCGCCGACGGATATACTTTTAATTTTGACGGCAGAGGTACAATCGGCACACCAAACTCAACCATGCTTGATTTTGCTACCGCCATAACCGTAACAGACAAAGGCACGCTCAACCTCAGCAACATGACCTTCCGCGATAACGTAACAGACCTCAACAATAACGGCCGGCTGAACTTGAGCGGGGAGAACAAAATCAACACCATCATCGGCAAAGGACACACCACAGTTGCCGACGGCATCACTGTCATAAATAATACGTTAACCCAAAACAAACTGGCAATTCTAAGCGATGCTCAGCTGCAAAATACAGGCAAAATCACCGCAGAAACAAGCAATGAGGGAACACTGATTAATAGCAACGGCGCTGTCATTGCCGGCAAGCTTGTTAACAGCGGCGAAATAAGCAACAGCGGCAATATAGTCGCTTCCGTTCAAAACGACTATATATTTAAGAATGAAAACGACGGACAGACAAACGGCAACATTATCAATAACGGAAATTTCTCAATTACCGATAACGGCGTACTAAACCAACAAATCAGCGGAACCGGAACCACTTCCGTTTATGGCGATTTAAGCTTTGGCAGCGGCTCTTTCGGACAAGAACACAGCCTAATCATTACCAAGAACGGCAGCATTGACCTTGGCAGTAAAGAAATCACTCTAAATCAAGCCGCGCTAAACGGCACGGTTAAAATGACCCTAACCAAAATCACGCCAGAAAGCACGGCTTATCAAGGCGGCAAACTGATTGTACAAAACGGCGCTGCCATCGGTTCAGAGGCAGCTCTGTCTTTGACTGTTGCTGCGGGAATGTTGAAAACCAAAGAAAAAACAGGAGAACTGGAGCTTATTGCCGGTGATGTAAACGGTGAGTTTGCTTCAATGCTGTCCAATAACCGCTGTTCCGTCACCAGCGGGCGCAAAAAAGACACATATATTATCAGCAACGTAGCTTCTGCCTCCGATATTCTGGACGGTATCGGCGGCAACCAAAACAATAAAAACACCGGCGAGGCATGGGATCTGGTCACCGTTCCGGAAGGAAGCATGGCTGAAGACATCCGCGACACCTTAAACGAATTGTCCCAACACGATTCTCGTGCTTATGTCGAGGCTCTGACCAACCTTGCTCCGACAGATTCGCAGTTAGCTTTGATGACGACCCGTGAAATAAATAATATCATCGGTCGCGAAGTAACACACCGCTTCGAAGAAGAAACCTGCAATTGCGGCCTTCCATTTAAACGGTCATCCGTCTGGATGCAGGGGATCGGCGCCTACGCCAAACAAAACGAAAGATCTTCAGCTGCAGGTTTTTCTGCTCATACGGCCGGATACATCATCGGTGTCGACGGAACACTCGGATGTGACACCGTTGGTGGTTTTGGTTATGCCTATAACCGAACAAAAGCAGACTCCCACGGCCGAGATACGGATATTGACGGAAACACCCTCTTTATTTATGGTAAATATCAGCCGGATTTATGGTATATACGCACTATGGCCAGTTACGGAATGGCCGATTACAGTGAACACGCCAATGTTGCCGGCATCGGCATTCACGCCAAATACGATGTTCGTACAATTGGCGCTGAAGCTGCGGCCGGATATGAACTGCCCGGCGGTTTAACACCGGAAGTCGGCCTGCGTTATACTTACTTAATGCAAGATAACTATACCGACAGTGTCGGACAATATGTCAGCAATGACGACATTGATGCCTTGGAATTGACCGCATTGCTGAAATATCGCCAAAACTATGAAACGGAAGAAGGATTATTTCAACCGGAAATTTATGCCGGCATTACATACGACGCCATGAACGGTGACAAAAAATCAAATATATACTTCGCCGACACTGCCTATCAAATTATCGGCAAAAAACTGCCGCGGCTGGGAATGGAAGCCGGACTGAACTTTAGCTATTTCAGCAGACACTGGGATCTGGCATTGGACTACAGCCTAAACCTGCGCAATAACTACTACGCTCATACCGGTATGCTGAAACTGCGTTACAACTTTTAATCCAAAAAACTTTCCTCTAAAACAAAACCTTTATTTTAGAGGAAAATTATAATTTTTTGATACATCTCCCTTATAAAAAACACCTGAATTAACTTCAGGTGTTTTTAGAAAATCAATATCTTGAAACCATGACATTTTATTTACAATAAAACATCAACATCCGATCAAAAATATTATTCTGAGTTGCGGCCAAACTTACAGGCGCAATATCCACATTACTTCCCGTATTCT
>CABUAP010000069.1 GCA_902489675.1 uncultured Azospirillum sp.
CCGATTGTTGGTTTTATTATTGAGTTGACCGGATGTTTTTTTACTTTGAATTTGAATAATCACTAAAAAAATCCAATTATATGAAAGTAAAAATTTTGCGGCTTATGATGCCGTTTATATCTGTTGTTGCATTGACAGCTTGTGATCATGAGTTTGATGATTTTCACGGGCTTCCCGATTACAGTTATTTCCGTACCGGTTATTACGAATCGAGTTTTGCCGCGGATTCCTCATCTTCGACCAAAACGAGTTTTGAATATCGCGTATGGGCGGAGGCGGCAACAAAAATGCAGCGGGCGGAGATTTCGCTTGAGGCCTCTCTTGAAAATGTAAATACAGAGATGCGGGTTGCGGATTTTGTTGTCGGCGAAGGGATCGGCAGTGTGGACTATCTGGCGGTAAACAGCCGTCGCGATCAAGACATTACGGTAACAGATTCGTTGATGCTCTATCGAATTCGTTATGATAATTTTACGCTTGAATATCGGATGCCGTTTCAGTCTGCCTTTTACAATGATGGCAAGACGGCCGGACAGATGGCGTATTTGCGTTTTAGTCCGGAGATTGTTGACAATGGCTACCAACTGAGTTCGCTTGATAGTGAAACGGACGGCGGACGCGTATTTATGCGCAAGTTGTTTCGTCATTCGATTACGGTTCGTTTGAACGGGAAAAGTTATCGTGCAACCGCTACGGTGGTATTGAAGCGTGATGTCGGCGGCGAAGATGAGAGTTTTGTGCTTAAAAGCACATTGCTTGACTCCGGGATCAAAGATTTCAAGAATGAAGGCAACTATGCTTCTTATACCTCATGGATAAAGGTTAAACAGACTTTTAACGGCGGTAAGGAAGAAACGGTGACTTTTGAAGTCTTGATGTATGGCAAAATGACGATGCAGCCGTTGACCGGAATGAATATCACCGGAACGGAACTGGTACGTGAAAGTGCGGATTTTGATCCCAATCGCGAACATATACAAGTTGTTTCCCGTGATAAGTATGTGGAAGCTTCTTATTATGAACGTTGGTTTGTGGTTCAATACAACTATGGTCGGACAGAAACGCTTTTTCAGCATGTGGAAGCTGTTTACAACGATGGTTTTGACGTTATTGAATTTCCTTGTATTCAATACAAGTATATCAAGAATAACGGTGTTTTGAAAAAGGTATCGGACGGTGAAGATGAACATGGCCGTTTTGGCGAGTATGAATTTGCTCAATGGGTTCACGGTTCTTTTCATACGGCGGGTCATGATGAACGTCATACAATCCGTGTTTTTATAACCGAATAACATCCATCCGGTTGCAATAAAAAACATCTGTTTCCTTAGGAAACAGATGTTTTTTGTGGCCGTATAACCGGGTTTTAAGGATTTAAGGCCAGTAGTTCCGGGAGAACAAACAGTCCGTCTTCTCGGATCAGGGTGTCGTCAAACCAGATTTGTCCGCCGCCGTATTCCGGGGTTTGAATCTGCACCAGATCCCAATGGATGCCGGAATGGTTACCGTTGTAGGCTTCGCCGCAGTAATTGCCGAGCGCCAGATGAATAGAGCCGGCAATTTTCTCGTCAAACAAGGTATCGCCGATAGCTTGTTTGATAAACGGATTGAGGCCGAAGGCAAATTCGCCGGTGTAGCGGGCTCCTGCGTCAGTGTCGAGAATCTTCTTCAGATCATCACTATGACTGTCCGCCGCGGCTTCAACGACTTTGCCCTGGCAAAAGGTCAAACTAATGTTAGAAAACATCCGGCCGTTTTGTGGGGAAACAGTGTTGAATTTGATTGTTCCGTTTACCGAATCGAAAACCGGCGCCGTATAGACCTCGCCGTCAGGGATATTCCTCAAACCGTGGCTGGTTACTACCGGAATATCTTTGATCGAAAAAGTCAGATCAGTTTCGGGAGCGATGATATGTACCCGGTCGGTTTTTCTCATCAACTGAACCAGCGGCTGCATGACCTCATACATTTGTTTGTAGTCTGCCAGACAGGCTGAGAAGTAAAAATCCTCAAATTCTTCGGTCGACATTGCCGATTGAAAGGCCATAACCGGGGTTGGATAACGCAGAAGGCACCATTTGGTTTTCGGGATCCGGATGTCAAAATGCACGGGAGTGCTGTACAAACGGTGAAACATGGTGTTTTTATCCATACCCGGTCGAGCGGTGTCAATCGGGTTGTCTACGCAGCGGATACCGATGTAAGCGTCCATCTGTTCCATAATTTTGGCGTGCAGTTTGGCGTGTTCGCTGATTTGGCGCTTGGAGGCTCCGCACAAAAGAGCATTTTTAAGCAGCGTGTCGTTATAGTAATAGAATGGAACAGCGCCGAGTTTAACGGTTTCCTCAATCAGGACGGTTAAAAAGTCGGTCGTAAGCGTGCCGGAGGTTTCAATATAAACTTTTTCTCCGGGGTGCAGGCAAACAGAATGTTGCAAAACATTTTGTGCCAGTTGTCTTAAACGATGGTCTTTTTCCATATTCGCATAATTTTTAGGGTTAATAATTTTTTTTCGTTTTGAATATAAAATTTTTTTAGACAAAAGACAAGTTTTTTGTGCTGTCGGGGAAGGGAGAACGGGGGCGATGACAAAGGGCGGGAGGTGTTTGACAGCAGTTTGGTGAAACGATTATGAAAAAGAAGAAAAGTCAGATAAGAGCAGGCGATGAAAAAGAAAAACCCGCCGGAAAGCAGATGGGGGCAAAACGATACGGTCTTTTCAATTCCAACTTGTATATGACAGGCTTTTTACATTATTTCATTATAAATAGCTGCTTTGGGGGTGAAACGGCCGCCGGCCGGTATACAAAGAGTGCAATGTCAGTATTCCTAAAGCTTTCTGGAATCAGATGTCTGTCTGAAAGTTTATGATACAAAAAAGAAAAACCCGCCGGAAAGATGACGGGTTTTTTCTTGAAAAGATGTTTTGTTTTTATTTTTTCAAAACAACAACACCCGGCAGCTCTTTGCCTTCCATCCATTCGAGGAAAGCACCGCCGGCTGTTGAGATATAAGAAAACTTATCGGCAACGCCGGCATTTTCCAAAGCGGAAACGGTATCGCCGCCGCCGGCTACGCTCATCAGTTTGCCGGCTGCCGTCAATTCGGCCGCGTGTTCGGCAACTTTGTTGGTGGCGTTGTCAAACGGTTTCATTTCAAAAACGCCGAGAGGGCCGTTCCAAACCAGAGTTTTGCTTTCATCCAATTTGGCGTTGATTGCGGCAATGGTTTTTTCGCCGACATCGAGCAGACTCCATCCTTCAGCCGGAATATTCGCCAGTTCAACGGTTTTATGTTCGGCATTGGGCTTAAACTCATTGGCAACAACCACATCAACCGGCAAAATGATTTCGCAGTTGTTGGCTTTGGCAGTTGCCATGATTTCTTTAGCCGTGTCCAGCATATCCATTTGTACCAGAGAGTTGGCCTCGTTGACGGTGTCAATGCCGTTTGCTTTCATAAAAGTATGTGCCATACCGCCGGAGATTACCAGTTTATCGACTTTTTTGACCAGATTGTTCAGAAGGTCGAGTTTGGTCGAAACTTTGGAGCCGCCGACAATTGCGATCAACGGGCGGGTGGGGTTGGAAAGGGCGCCTTCCAGTGCTTTGACTTCTTCTTCCATCAAGCGCCCCATTGCGGCCGGTTTTTCTTTAACCGCGGCAACCATTGAGGCGTGGGCGCGATGGGCGGTGGAGAATGCGTCGGAAACATAGATATCGGCCGGAGCTGCCAGCTGTTTGGCAAAAGCTTCATCGCCTTTTTTCTCTTCGTTATAAAAGCGCAGGTTTTCCAAAAGCAGCACTTCGTCTTTGCTCATGGCTTTGACGGCATTTTCAACTTTTTCGCCGATGCAGTCATCAACGAATACAACTTTTTTACCCAGTGCTTTTTGCAAGTCGCCGACGATATGCGAGAGCGAATTTTTCATATCGCCTTTGCCTTCCGGACGGCCAAAGTGGCTGATAACCACAACCTTGGCGCCTTTTTCCATCAGTTCTTTAATGGTGGGAACCGTACGGTCGATGCGGGCGGTGTTGGTTACATGAAAGTTTTCGTCCATCGGAACGTTCAGATCGGCGCGCAGCATTACAACTTTGCCATGCAGGTCACCCAGATCATCCATTGTTTTATATTCGGTCATTGTTTTTCCTGTTGTTGGAGATTTGATAAAAAAATCCCCGCGCCTGCCCCTGCCGAAAAAATACGGACGGAAGGAAAAACGCGGGGAACATGGTTTTAGCCGTTAACTTTGGCCATATGGGCAACCAGATCCAGAACTTTGTTGGAATAGCCCCATTCGTTGTCATACCAGCTGACAACTTTTACGAAAGTCGGGGTCAGCTGAATGCCGGCTTTGGCATCAAAGATAGAAGTGCGTGCATCACCCAAGAAGTCGGAAGATACGACCGCGTCTTCGGTGTAACCCAAAATACCTTTCAGTTCGCCTTCGGAAGCGTCTTTCATGGCTTTGCAGATTTCTTCGTAAGTGGCGTCTTTTTTCAGATTAACGGTCAGGTCAACAACCGAAACATCCAAAGTCGGAACGCGGAAGGACATACCGGTCAGTTTGCCGTTCAAAGACGGAATAACTTTGCCGACGGCTTTGGCAGCACCGGTTGAGGACGGGATGATGTTGCCGGCAGCGGCGCGTCCGCCTCTCCAGTCTTTAACCGACGGACCGTCAACTGTTTTCTGAGTGGCAGTGGTGGCGTGAACGGTGGTCATCAAACCGTCTTCAATACCGAATACGTCGTTTAAGACTTTGGCGATCGGAGCCAAGCAGTTGGTGGTGCAGGAAGCGTTCGATACGAACTGGGTTCCCTTAGCATAAGAATCGGTGTTTACACCGCAGACGAACATCGGGGTGTCGTCTTTGGAAGGAGCCGACATAACAACGTATTTGGCACCGGCATCGATGTGACCCTGAGCTTTTTCTTTGGTCAGGAACAGGCCTGTTGATTCAACAACGTATTCGGCACCGATTTCGCCCCATTTGAGGTCAGCCGGGTTCTTTTCTGCCGTAACGCGGATGGCTTTGCCGTTAACGACCAGTTTGCCGTCTTTTACTTCAACCGTGCCGTCAAATTTTCCGTGCATGGTGTCGTAGCGCAGCATATAAGCCATATATTCAACATCAATCAGATCGTTGATGCCTACGATTTCGATATCGTTTCTTTTCTGGGCAGCACGGAAAACCAAGCGGCCGATACGGCCGAATCCGTTAATACCGACGCGAATTGTCATATTATTATCCTTCCTTATTAAATAAAACTGGCGTGCGGAACGCCCCGCACAGGCATGATTTTTTCGTGCTTAATGTATCACCGATTGAGTTTTTTTCAAGCAATTTTTGTTTGGCGGGCATAATTGCGGAAAAAATAAAAAAATCCGCTGATCCGGCGGATTTTTTTCGTATTGGTTACCAGTTGCCCCAATGGATCTTTTCCGGGTGATAACGGTCTTCCGGCTGTTTGGGCGTTTCTGCGGGATAACCCAGCGGTACAATGGCAAACGGGCGGATGTTGTCGGGGTTCTTTCAAGGCGTCAACCACTTTTTGCATCGGTGCGGCGCCGCAGTAGCAGCTGCCGATGCCTTTGGCCCAGGCGGCAAGCATCAGATTTTCGGTGGCAATGGCGCAGTCAACGTCAATAAAGCTCCATTTTTCGTCGTCTTTATTGCGGCTGAAAGATTTTTCGATATCGCCGCAGACGATAACAACACAAGCGGCGTCTTTGGCAAAAGACGTCCAGCGCTGGATGTGGCGCAGATTGGCAAGAAACTCGCGGTCATCAATCACCAGAAACTCCCACGGCTGACGATTGTGGGCTGTCGGCGAATACTGAGCGGCTTTGATAATTTCCTGCATTGTTTCCCGGTCGATCGGTTTATTCTGATATTTGCGTACCGAGCGGCGGGTTAATAAACCTTCCATTAATTCCATATTTTCATTCTCCTGAAATAAATTTTATTGTTTCTGCGGTTCGCTCATCCGGGGCAGAACCGTATTTTCAATGATAAAAGCGATGGCGCGATTGACTGTTTTGTCGGTGTTTTTTATCGCAGCGATCAGATTTTCCGTATTTTCTTCTTTTTCCACCCGGCCGGAAAGCGTGAGATAGAGCGCGGCAAGGTCGGAAAGCGAATCGATCAGTCTGGCAAGATAGGCCGGGATGTTTAAGTTGCTGCGGCCGCCCCAAAAGCCTTCTATATATCCCTGTTCCAACTGTTCGGCGCGCTGCCGGCAAAGTTCGCGCCAATATTCGCGCGAGGTTTGGGGGATGTAGGGCGGCAATGTCAGTTTATTATTTTTTACTTGTTCAAAAATGTCATCCCAAAGCCCCATGAAAAATTTGAAGAACAGTTCGGCTTCTTCTTTGGTTTGCAGCCGGGGTTCACGGTTCTCGAGCCATAGCGAGGCAATGACGTCGGTCGGACGCAGTTCCAAATTGGGGCTGCAGACAGCGCCGGCAAAACGCATTTTGACAGTGTCAAGCGGCATTTCGCACTGGTAGTGATTGAGCATTTTTTGCATTTTATCGTCGCCGATATAATTATTTTGACTTTGCATTTTTAACTTCTTCATATATAAATTAAAATTCGGATGCCGTCCTTAATTTAATGGAGATTTAAAAATTGTCTAGGATAAAATTGCCGGGGTGCGCCCTGATGCTGTTTATACTTGCCGGTTGTTCTTGGGTTCAGCCGTTTGTTGACCGCCGCCGCAACGCCGGCGCGGAAGGAGGAAATTTGTATGTCGGGCAGTCGCGGCCGGATGCGCCGGTGATTTGCTACAACAGCTGGACGACCAAGTTTGACCAGCTGCAAAAAATGGCTGATGCCGAATGTGTTAAGCATAAA
>CABUAP010000070.1 GCA_902489675.1 uncultured Azospirillum sp.
CCCGCCGCCGGCAATACAGCCGCCGCGGCAAGCCATGACTTCTACAAAGTGATAGGGCATTTCTTCACCCGCTGCTTTGGCTGCGCGAATCCGTTCCAGCACTTTTTCAACGTTGCCGGTGCCGTGGGCGACGGCAATGCGAATCGCTTTGCCGGCGATTTTTATTTCTGCTTCTTTGATGCCGTCAAGCCCTTCAATGGCCCGGAAATTGAGTTCGCCCAACTCTGTGCCGGTGATGTAGAAATAAGCGGTTCTCAAGGCTGCGGTCATTACCCCGCCGGTGGCGCCGAAAATGGTACCGGCGCCGGAATATTCGCCGAGCGGGTTGTCGGCCGCTTCATCCGGCAGGCTGCGGAAGTCGATGCCCGCCTGCTTGATCATCCGCGCCAGTTCGCGAGTGGTGAGCGAAACATCCACATCTTGGAAACCGGAAGAACTCATGTCTTCGCTGCGGACAATTTCCCATTTTTTGGCCGTACAGGGCATGATCGAGATGACGCGGATTTTGGCCGGGTCCAGCCCCATTTTGTCGGCATAATAGGTTTTGGCCAGCGCGCCGACCATTGATTGCGGTGATTTGCAGGTGGAGAAATGGCTGATCATATCCTGATGGTGTTTTTCCAGCAAGTCAACCCAAGCCGGGCAGCAGCTGGTGAACATCGGCAGGCTTTCCGGCTCTTTGGTAAAGCGACGGACAAATTCGTTTGCTTCCTCAATGATTGTCAGATCAGCGCCGAAGTTGGTGTCAAAAATGCGCTTGAAACCCATTCGACGTAAGGCGGCATAGGTTTTGCCGGTCAGATTTTCGCCGAAATCATAACCAAATTCTTCACCAATGGCAACTCGAACTGCCGGTGCAATTTGGACAATCGTGTAGATATCTTTGTCGTTCAGCATTTCCCAGACTTTTTCGGTTTCGTCATATTCGACGATGGCACCGGTCGGGCAGTGAGCCGAACATTGACCGCATTTGATGCAGGGGCTGTCGGCCAGATTGATGCCGTTGGCGGCGGTTACCCGGGTGGCCAGTCCGCGGTTTAAGTACCCCAGCGCCCAAACGTTTTGTTGATTTTGGCAGACTTCGACACAGCGGCCGCAGAGGATACACTTGCTCGAATCCAAAACCAGCGCTTTGGTCGAATCGTCGATCGGCCAGCGTTTGGTCAAGTTGGGCAAGGTTGCTTCTTTGATGCCGAAAGTGTTGGTCAGGTCTTGCAGCTCGCAATGGCCGGAGCGGATGCAGGTTAGGCAGGCGTTGGGGTGGTTGCTCAAAATCAGTTTTAGAACCGTACGGCGGACATCAACCAATTCGGCATCGGAGGTAATTACTTCCATGCCTTCGGCAATCGGGGTCGAACAGGAACGCATGATGCGGCCGTTGACTTTGACGATACAGATACCGCAGCCGGCCGTGGCATCGACATCGGGATGTTTGCACAGGGTGGGGATTTCGATATGAACGCTGCGCGCGGCTTCCAAAATAGACATTCCCGCGGTTGCTTCGACGTCATAGTTGTCAATTTTTAGTTTTACCATTATTTGGCCTCCCTGTTTTTCTCTTGGTTGTCTGCAACCTTGGCTTCGTATTCTTCACCAAAGAAACGCATGGTGGAAAGAACCGGATTGGGGGCTGTCTGTCCCAGTCCGCAAAGCGAAGCCTTTTGCATGGCGATGGCGATTTTGCGCAATTCTTCAATATCTTTCGGGGTTCCCCGTCCTTTGGCGATTTTTTCCAACAGCAGCAGCATTTGTTTGCCGCCGATCCGGCAAGGGGCGCATTTGCCGCAGGATTCGTCAACCGTAAAGTCGAGGTAGAATTTGGCAATATCTACCATGTCGGCAGTTTCATCCATCACGATCATACCGCCCGAACCCATAATTGAGCCGACTTTTTTCAGTTCTTCGTAGCAGACCGGTAAGCTGACGTCTGCTGCCGGAATCACGCCGCCGGAAGGACCGCCGGTTTGTACTGCTTTCAGTTTTTTGCCGTTTGGCACGCCGCCGCCGATTTCGTTGACAATGGTATCAATGGTGGTGCCCATCGGCACTTCGATCAGGCCGGAGTGCTCAACTTGGCCGGTTAAGGCAAAAACTTTAGTGCCTTTGGAAGTTTCGGTACCGAAAGAGGAAAACCAGTCGGCGCCTTTCAATATAATCGACGGTACGTTAGCCAGTGTTTCCACGTTGTTGATGCAGCTTGGTTTGTTCCACAGGCCGATTTCGGTCGGGTAGGGCGGCCGCGGCCGCGGGGTGCCGCGTTTGCCTTCGATCGAATGGATCAGCGCGGTTTCCTCACCGCAGACAAAAGCACCGGCGCCGAGCCTGATATCAATATTAAAGTTAAAGCCGCTGTTCATAATGTTGTTGCCGAGCAGGCGATTTTTCTTGCAGGCTTTGATTGCTTTTTCAATTCGTTCCACCGCCAACGGATATTCCGCGCGGATATAAAACCAGCCTTCGGTAGCACCGATGGCATAAGCGGCGATCATCATGCCTTCAATCACGTCGTGCGGGTTGGATTCGAGAATACTACGATCCATATAGGCACCGGGGTCGCCCTCATCGCCGTTGCAGATGATGAACTTGTCGTCTACCACCGGCACTTTGGCTGCCAGTTCCCATTTTAACCCGGTAGGGAAGCCGGCACCGCCGCGTCCGCGCAGGCCGGATTTTTTGATTTCGGCGGCAACTTCGGCCGGGGTCATGGTTTTTAAGACTTTTTCCAATGCCAGGTAGCCGCCGTGAGCAATGTATTCCTGAATATCCTCGGGATCAAGATGACCGGCTTGTTTTAAGACCACTTTTTCCTGTTTGGTGAAAAACGGCAGATCAAGCGACAAAACGTATTGGTTTAAAAATTCCGGCAATTGGAAAGTTTCCCCTGCCTGCAGTTTGAGGGCAGGGATGACGTGTTCGGAAATAATGATCCGCGCCACCAATGGTTCCAACCGTTTGTAAAGAACGTCTTTCTGCCCCTTGATTTCTACTCTGACCAGCGGCCCTTGAGCGCAAAGTCCCATACAGCCGGTAGCGACAATGCGGACTTTGCCTTCCAGTTCGTGTTCTGCTACCGCTGATTTCAACAGCTCGAGAATATCATCGCTGCCGGAAGATTTACAGCCGGTTGAGTGGCAGCAGTAAATGGTGCAGCTGTAGCGGTTCAAATCTTGTTGTTTGTTTTTGGCAATTTCGTGGATGTCAAATCTTTTATCAATTTCGTTCATATCAGCCATGGGCCAGCTCCTTATCTTCGTCGTCAAATTTCTTGCGCCATTCGTCAATGATGTTGTGGACATCGCCGACGGTTACGCGGCCGTAAGTTTTGCCGTTGACCACGCAGACCGGTGCCAATCCGCAGCAGCCGACGCAGCGAACGCATTGCAGGTGAAAAGTGCGGTCGGGGGTGCTTTCGCCCTCGCTGATGCCCAGTTCTTTTTTGAATTCTTCTAAAACTTTGTCATTGCCTTTTAAATAACAGGCGGTTCCCGTACATACCGAGATAACCGCCTTGCCCGGAGCTTCCAGCTTAAAAAAGTTGTAAAAGGTGAGAACTTCGTAAATTCTTGCCAACGGAATATTCATCGCCTGAGCGACTTCAAGCGCGTCTTCCCAAGGGACGTATCCCTTGATATCTTGAATCTCATGGAGCGCCATAATCAGCGACCCCCGTTTTTTGCGCCACTTGGTGGCTACCTGTGTTGCAACAGAAGTATCGCCCATATTGCTCATCCTCCTAAAGTGATTGTGTATATGTTTATGTTAATACCATATTCGTTAAAACATGATTACACAAGCTTAAAAAAATGTTCTTCATAAATATTTGAGCGTTGGTCAGATATGGCCGGTTTTAAACAACTGCCGATACTTGTAAATGCTGCCGTCTTCGACATCCCAGCTGAAGTCTTTGCGCATGGCGTTTTGGGTCATCAGCTGCAACCGGTCAAAATGGCGGTAAAATGTTTCCAATGCCTTGCCGAGGGTTTCGGTATAAGCATTGATGTTGTTTTTGAGCCGTTGAGCGGTCAGGTTATTGCCGTAGACGCGCCGTTTGTGGGAAGAAAAGAATACTTCGGTGCGAAAACCGTCGACTTCGTTTTCAATGGTGTCGACCAGTCCGCCGGTGGACATGGCGACCGGCAGCGCGCCTTTGGCCATCGCCTCCATTTGGGTCAGGCCGCAGGGTTCAAAACGGCTCGGCATCATATAAAAATCGGAGGCCATTTGGATGGTGTAGGCAAAATCGTCCTGATAACCGCGGAAAACAAAAATCCGCTCGCCGCATTTAGGATTTTTTTCCATGACCCGGTCTTTGAGATTGGTCAGATGCTCGAAATATTTGCTGTCGCCGGCCCCGCCCAAAATGAAAATCGGCATTTCGATGTTTTTCAGTTCGCCAAAACGGTCAATCAGGTTGATGATGGCCTGAGCGGCAATGTCATAACCTTTTTGTTCGACCAGCCGGCTGGTGGCGCAGATGATCGGCGTATGTTTGATATTTTTGACCGTTTTACTCAGGTCGTTGAATTTGTAGGTGTCAACCAGCGGGATCACTTTTTGCTTGAAAACCGGATCGGACGCAATTTTGGAAATCAGGCGGAGAAATTCCTTTTTGTTTTCCAATTTGGCGTCAAGATGATTTTCGTCATAAAATTTGAAATTAAACGGTGCAAAATAGCGGTTGATCGCCTCAATCCGATCCGGGTTGGGGGTGATCAGTTTTTTGTCATAGCCGTTGACAATACCGAAGAAATTGCGGTGGTCTTTGCGAATTTTTAGAATATCGCGAAAGTCAAAACCAAAGTCGAGCTCTTTTGATACTTCTTCCATATAGTTTTTGGAAACGGTTACCACCCGGTCGGCCAGATGAAAATTGCAGGAAGCCTGATTGTAGCAGTCGTAAACGATCAGCGTGTCACAAGTGCGCGGGTTGCTGTTTTTGATAGCCTTGGCATTTTTGAAGACCACGGTTGCCGTATCTTCATAAAGTGAATTGAGTATTTTTGAAGTATTGGGA
Source organism: uncultured Azospirillum sp. (assembly GCA_902489675.1). Taxonomy (GTDB): domain Bacteria; phylum Pseudomonadota; class Alphaproteobacteria; order RF32; family CAG-239; genus JAFUYI01. Next base: position 5,015 of record CABUAP010000070.1, read on the forward strand.
TAGTCCCAGCCCTGATAGCCGAGATGATGCGCCAAATGAACCACCGGCAGCTTTTTTAATTTTTCGCACAACTCGTTATTGATCAACCCGGCTTCCAGTTGGGCGATTGAGAAATATTTGGTCAGGCCGGAAAGCGCACCGCTGTGCCAGTCGTTGGCAATCAGCAGGTTAGGTGTCTGGATCTGATTTTTACTTTTTTCAAACAAAGTTTTTACCAGCATATAAACGGCTTTGGAAAAGAAAGCGAAACGTTCGACTTCGTTAATGTTAAATTCGTTTAAAATATAACAGCCGTCTTGTGCCGGATTGTTGTCCAGATGGGGATTAATGGAGAAAAAGCGGTCGTTTTGCAAGAAGATATATTCAACATTTTCAAGTCTGCCGCGGTAGACAATGACATTATATTTTGTCAGCGTATTGCGGACACCGTAGAACGGCACTTTAATTGTCAGCAGTTTTTCCACGGTAACCGATTTTTTTTCCGCTCCATAGTAAATACCATTTTCCAACCGGGCTTCTTTTTTGCCGGTGTTGCCGGTATAAAGCGGCGTGATTACGGAAACAATATCGCCGTCTTGGGCAAACGAGCGGTTAAAAGCTTCCGGCAGTTCGGAAGCAACCATTCCGAGCCCGCCCCATTTCATAAAAGTTGCGGTTTCGGCGGTGATCATCCAGGCGTTGATTTTTCCTTCAACCGGCCATTCGTTTTTACCTAAACACTGCCGGCGGCCGAGATTTTGGATCTCGGTCAGATTGGGGTTGTTGACAACACTAAAAGCTAAAGAAAATTTTTTAAAATTAAAATCTTTCGGCAACGGTTTCAGTACGCTGTCGGGTGCTTTCGGCGCAGGAACAGAATTCATCTTCATCTCTCTCGTAGTCAGAATAATCAATTGTAAAAAAGAGTATATTGTCTGTTTTAATAATTAATTAAAAAGGCAATAAAAACTTCTCCCCTTGACTTGTTTCGCTTTAATCATTAAATGTTGTATATAAGAAATATACGCGCTTTGCAAAAAAATTAAAGAGGGAAAAATGAAAAAGGATAAAAAAGAGCATAACTTGGAAAACAAAACCGAACAATTGGCGGAATGTGTTGAAAATACAGAGCCTGCAGCGGAAGAAACCAAAGAAGTTTCCGTCAATCCGGAAACAGAAAAACTTAAAGCCGACAATGCCAAGTTGAAAGACGACTATCTGCGTGCCTATGCGGAATTGGAAAATACCAAAAGAAGATGCGCCGTCGAAATCGAAAAAAATTCCAAGTATGCCGTTGGCTCCTTTGCCAAAGAAATTCTCTCGGTTGCCGATAACCTTCACCGGGCGCTGGCTGCTGCGGAAGAACTGAGCGGCAGTGAATGCGAGCAGTTGAAAAAAGGCGTGGAATTAACCGAATCGGAACTAAGCAAAGTGCTGGCCAAATTCGGTGTGACCAAAATGGAACCGATGGGCAAAGTTTTTGATCCCGCTTTCCATCAGGTTGTGCAAGAGATAGAAGATAAATCCAAACCCGCCGGTACCGTCGTGGCCGAATTGCAGACCGGATATATGATTAATGACAGGATATTGCGGGAGGCTATGGTCATCGTCAGCAAGTAAAAGCCGTATAACGGGCGCCTAGAGTGGTTTGGTTCAGTCTCGCAAAATTCATGTACTTCTTTGTACACTAGAATTTTGCTCGCTTTCCAAACTGCTCTATCCGTCTCGTTCTCCGGCTTTTAAGGGCATAGGGCGATACGGGGTTTGCGGATGTTTTTCCCGCTTATGTACGTCTAAGTACACTGCGCGGGAAAAATTCCTTAAATCTTATTATCCGCCGCATATAACGAACTTTACGGT
>CABUAP010000071.1 GCA_902489675.1 uncultured Azospirillum sp.
TGTTGAGGGGAAGGAGGATTTTGGTCTTGTATAATTTGACCGTTTATGGCAGACTTTTTTATATTATATTTTATCAAAGGGGATCTGATTTATGAACAGACTATCTGCGGCACGGTTTGCCGCTGTTTGGGGCAGATATCTTGCTGTTGCCGGTTTGGTGCTGCTGGTTATACGCAGTTTTGCCATTGAAATTTTTGCTATTCCTCCCGAAAACAGCTACATTACGCCGGCCGGGCGGATAATGGAACCGGAAACGAAAAGCTTTTCTTTTGCGGCGGCCGGTGACAGCGGTGCGAAAAATGCGCCGATTGAGCAGATTGTACAACAGGCTCAAGACGGCGGCAGTCATTTTTTGCTGTATCTCGGGGATTTGGTTCGCTATCGCAATATAAGTCATTTCCGTTGGATTGTTTCCGAGTTGGATGAAAAGCTCGATTTGCCGTTTTACATGATCCCGGGGAATCATGAAGTTTCCCGTCGTTTCGGCAGAGATAACAAGCATTTGTATAAAATGGTTTTCGGGTCGCTTTATTACTGGTTTTCGTATGGCGATGTTATGTTTATCGGTTTGGATTCTTCTGAAGAAAAATATGACAAAGGTCAGCTTGAGTGGCTGGAAGATGTTTTGGAAAAAGTGCGTCCGCATTTTAAATATTGCGTTGTATATACTCATGTGCCGCCGATTTCCGATCCTTCGTGGAAAAAACAAATGCTGCCGGAACCTTCAACGGAGCGCTTGGGAAAAATTTTGCGGCAACATGATGTCAATTTGATTTTGGCCGGACATATCCATCAGTTTTGGCAGGGGAAGGCTTGGGGAATTCCGCTGGTGACGTTGATGTCTTCGGGGCAGAAAATCCGTTCTGATATTAATAAGTACGGTTATGTAACCGTCCAAATCGGTCCCGATGGGGTGGAGGCGGTCACGCCGCATTATCTGGAGGACAATATGGATGAGGGCAACGAATATATTGAGTTGCTGCTTAGCAATATTTTGGTTGACGATCGTTTTTTAGCGATCGGGATCATTATTCTTAGCAGCGGATTGCTTTTGTGGGCAGTCGGGCTGATCAGCAGCCGCGGGCGGTAACCCGCTGGCGATTGCACAGATAGCGGCGGCCGATGCGGCGGAAATAGCCGCCGCTGACAACAGCCGACCCGCCGACCCAGGCAATCGGGCTGGCGTAGCAAATGCCGATATAACCGAACTTTGAGGCCAGGTAGATCGCGGCGAAAGCGCGTAAAATTAATTCGACAATGCTTGAGATCATCGGAATGACCGCTCTGCCCATGCCTTGCAGCGTGTTGCGGAAGATAAATATCTGTCCGAGGAAAAAGTAGAACAAAACACTGATGTGCAAGTAAGTTTCGGCTATTTCTATTACATTATGGTGGTTATCGGAAATAAAAATGGCGATAATGTGAGCACCGTATATATACATGATAACAGCCAGCACAATGCTTGAGGCCAGAGAGATCATGGAGCATTCGAACACACCGCGGCGGATGCGGCCGATCATACCGGCGCCGTAATTTTGCGCAACATAGGTTGCCATGGCGATACCGAACGAAACCATCGGTTGAGCTGCCAACTGTTCTACCCGCATGGCCGAGGTAAAAGCGGCGATTGTGTCGGCGCCGAAAGAATTGCAGACGCTTTGGGTGATGGTGGCGCTGATGGCAATAATCGAAAACTGGATCGCCATCGGCACGGCAATTTTTAGATGTTGCTTGCTAAATTGCCAGTTGAGCTTCCAATCTTCTTTTTTGGGCAAAAGAATCGGGTATTTTTTGCCGATAACAAACAGGCAGCAGAAAACGGAAACGGTCATTGCGCAGACGGTTCCCAAGGCTGAACCGGCAACTCCGAATTTGAGATAATATATGAAGATGATGTTAAACACGATGTTCAGCAAAGTGGCAAAAATAAGAAAATACAGCGGTGTTTTGCTGTCGCCCAAAGCACGCATAAAACCAGACAAAAGGTTGAAGAAAACGATCATGATGACGCCATAAGAAATAATGCTGATAAAATCTTTGGCGTCTTTTGTAATTTCTTCCGGAACATTCATCAGCTTAAACAGACTGTTAAGAGAAACCAGCATAATGGCGCTGGCGCTTAAAGTGAAAGCGGAGCTAAGCAGGGTGGCTGTTGTTACCGAACGGCGCAGGCCGCGGAAATCGCGGGCGCCGAAACGCTGGGCGGTGATGACCGTCAGCCCGTTGGTAAAACCGATGCTGACCAAAACCAGCATAAAGAACAACGGTGAGGATACGCCGACGGCGGCTAAGGCCTTAATCCCGATCAGCCGGCCGACGATAATGATGTCGGATATGTTGTAAAGCTGCTGAAAAATGTTGCCGATCAGCAGCGGAATAGAAAATTTTATGATCAGTTTCAGCGGGTGCCCCGAAGTCATGTCCTGCATATTTTTCACCGTATGTCCAGAATGTTATGATAACAGGGGGTATAATCGATTTGTCGGTATTGTCAATATGTATTTGTAACATAAATTTAAATAGTCAACTGAGATTTTTTTTATTATTATGTAACTTCGGGGATTGCGGTCGTTACTGTTTTTTTTGGGATTTTAATATCAGGACACATAATATGACATTAATTAATGATGAAGAATTTTCGGATGTGTATATTACACCGCAGAAGGAAGCTTTTATTTGGAGCCGTAAGACCTCTTACGGGTTGCAGCCGGTCGTTTTTGATGATTATCAGGAATTTTTGGCGGAAGTGGAAAAGGAATATGAGGGGGAACCCAGTTATCTGATCATTTATAAAAATTATAATTACCGGGTTGAGCGGACTAATTCTCTGTATGGGATTCAATATTGCGTGCGTAAGATGCCGCGGGTGGTGCCTGATTTTAAAAACCTCGGTTTTCCGCCGATTGTTGCCAATCACTTATGCTCTCTCGGGAAAGCGACCGGGCTGCTGCTGGTTTCGGGCGCAACCGGTTCGGGCAAGAGCACGACTCTTGCTTCGTTGTTAAAAGAATTTTTGACCAAAGAAGGCGGTTATGCTTACACGATTGAAAATCCGATTGAAATGCCGCTGGATGGAATTTATCAATGTCCGAGCGGTGATTTTGGTTTGTGCAAGCAGACTTCGGCGCCCGGCGGCAAGTGGGAAGAGGGGTTAAAATCGGCCTTGCGGTCGGCGCCGCGTTATATTCTGCTCGGCGAGATCCGAACGCCGGATGTGGCTTGTTTGGCTTTGCAGGCCGCGATGTCCGGGCACTTGATTTTTTCGACTATTCACGCGAACAGCGTTCCGGATGCGGTGAACGCGTTGGTAAAATACGCCGGTTCCGGCGGTATCAGCGAAGAAATGGCTTATGAGTTGGTGGCCGGCAGTTTGCTCGGCTGTATTCATCAGGTTTTGGTCGGTGTGCCGAAAAAGCTGAGGGTGAGCACCTTGTTCAGCAATCCCGATGTGACCCAGCCCGATCAGGTGCGTAATATTATAAAAAGCGGCAAGCTGAATTTTGCAACCGTGATGGAAGCGCAAAATATTAAAATGCTGAACGGCAAGCCGCTGTTTTCCGGAAGTTATTAAAAAGAACAAAGCCCCGTTTGATTACGGGGCTTTGTTTGTGCAAGAGGTATTTATTGTTCTCCGAGAAACGAATTGACTCGAAAGCGAAAATATTCACTAAATGAAACAGGGTCGGAGATCCGGTTTTGCAAATCGTCCAGTTTTTCAAAACCAAAGACGGCACCATCGTTCACGCGTACCAGTACAACGCTTAGCGGGCGGCTCAGATTATAGGTTTCGATAAAATTATATTCATCATCATTTTGGTAGTTAATGATCGAGAAACCATAGCTGTTTTGGTAGTATTGATTGTATATCTGTTCGATCAACTCAATTGCCGCAGGGCATTGTCCACAGGGTTCGTTGTTAAAAAAAACATAGATCATCGATTGGGTATAGCTGGGGTTTTCTTCCTGAAAATATTGTTCGATCGGCGTTTGCGGGCCGGCAGCATCTTCAAATTGGGGTGTTTGCGCCCGAGCGCCGGAAACTGCCGTCAACAGCAACAGGGCAAAAATAAATTTTTTCATATATTGTTCTCCGTTATAGGGTTATTTATAACGAGGAACAGGCCTCCTGAAGCCAGATTTGCTCTTCTTCCGTCAAATAGGGAGAGATTTTTTGGCAGACTTCCCGGTGATAGGCGTTCAACCACTCTGCTTCCTCGTCGGTTAAGAGATATTTATCGATCAGGCGTTTATCAACCGGAACTAAGGTGAGAATGGAAAATTTCAGCATTTTTTCGTTATCGTCGGCGACAATGCGCGCCAGATTTTCGATCCGGATGCCGAAAGCGTTTTCATGATAGCAGCCCGGCTCGATTGATACTACCATGTTTGGTTCCAGCGGGTAATATGAACTGCGAGGGCTAAGGTTTTGCGGACCTTCGTGAACATTTAGGAAACATCCGACTCCATGACCGGTACCGTGGTTATAGTCCAGGCCGTGACGCCACATAACGCTGCGACAGATGGTGTCGAGGACGCTGCCGGAAACGGCTTGCGGAAAACGCGCCGATGCCAGAGCGATATGCGCTTTGAGTACGGTGGTGAATTTTTCTCTCATTTCTTTGTTCGGCGCGTTCAGGGCGATTGTTCTTGTGATGTCGGTGGTGCCGTTAAAATATTGGCCGCCGCTGTCCAGCAGCAGAAGCGGTGCATCTTCGAGTTTGGCGTTTGTTTCTTCCGTCGGCTGATAGTGGATAACGGCCGCATTGGCGCCGGCGCCGGCAATCGTCGGAAAGCTGTCGGAATAAAACAAAGGCTGTTGTTTCCTTAACTCGTGAATTTTTTCAACAATGTCCAATTCGCTTAAATCTTTAAAATGCTGTTCCAGCCAGTATAAAAATTTGCAGACCGCGATGCCGTCACGCAGATGGGCATTGATCATACCTTTGATTTCCGTTTCATTTTTACGGGCCTTAAAACCAAGGCAGGGGTCAATTATATGACAGGTTTTTATTTCGTGCTTTTCCATCATCCGACGGATGGCATCGGGGGTTCTTTGTTCGTCAACCGCAAATGTCAGTTCTTTGGCCGCGGAAATTTCTTTTTCTATTTTTGCCAGAGGGAGTATACGGTACGGGCAGTCAAGCGGAAAAGACTGTTCGTCGGCAAACAATGTTATTTCGTCATCCGCCCTTATTAAAGCCATGGCGCGGACAATCGGCGTGTCGGGCAGGGCATCGGAGCGGAGGTTCGTGAGCCAGGAAACGCTGTCTGCGCCGCTGATCAGGCAGGCATCACAACCTCGTTGTCTTAGAAATTCGATGACCTGTTGGTGTTTTTGTTGGGCTTCGATTCCGCAGTATTGCAGCTCGTGGGAAAAAACGCTGGCGGCTTCGACAGGAAACAGTTCTGCTTTGGCGATCAGTTTTAAATTGGGCAGAAGCCGTTGAATATTGTCGATTTCTTTTATGCTGACACACCAAGGGTTATATTCCATTTTTGCTTTGCCGGGGAATTTATCCCGCAGCCAGTTGATCGGGCCGTTGGTTCTGGTGCAGATAACCTCGACTTCTGCCGGATCAACCTGCCGGTTGGCTTGGATTTCGTATCTGCCGTCGGTAAAAAGGCAGGCTTTTTCTCGGGTGACAATGAGTGTGGCTGCCGATCCGCTGAAACCTGTCAATGCCAGAATGCGATTTTCCGCAGTTAAAATATCCTGCTCCAAAAACTGATTGCCGCGGGTGATTAACATCGCGTCATATTTTTTTTCTTCCAAATATTGTTTTATTTCATGTAAATTCATTTGATCTTCTCCATCAGTGCAGCGCGCCAGTTTTCATTTCCCTCGACAGCAACCAGCTGTAATCCCTGTTCGCGGTGGGCATCGGTTACCCATTGAGTTTGTTCGTCGGTGAAGCCGGACAAAACGGCATATCCGCCAACCCTGAGCGATGAAAAAAGATCAGGAGCCATAGAGATCAGCGGGCGAGCCAAAATGTTTGAAAAGACCAGATCGTAAGGTGCGTTTTGTTTGACGGTATCGTTTTGATAGCCGTCGCCGACAGCTGCTTTAAGGCGTTGATCGAGTTCGTTATCGGCCGCATTTTGCAAGCTTACGATTATGGCTTCGGGATCGATATCGGCCGCCACGGCGGAAGATCGTTTCCACAAGAGGAGAGCCGAAAGCGCCAAAATGCCGGAACCACAGCCCATATCCAAAATGTTTTCGGCCGTGAAACCCTGATGATACAGGCGGCTGAGAAATTCAAGGCATAAACGGGTTGTTTGGTGTTGGCCGGAACCAAAGGCGGTGGCGGCGTATATGCGCAGCTTATGTTTGTCGGTGTCGGGTGTTTGTTCCTCGTGAGTGCCGTATATATAAAAGTCTTCGGTAATAAGCGGGGGAAAACGGATAACGTTTTTGGTCAACCAATCGGCGGCAGGGATGAAGCGGCTTTGCCAGGCCGGCAAATGCACGCCCATGGCGGCTGCAGTCTGCGCCATCTGCTGTTCGTCAACGGGGGCGGACGAATAACCGATATAGCTTATTTTTTCATCATCGGTGTAGTCGCAGGCGCTGGCGATAAAAAAACTTTCCATAAATTCGTCAAACAGCGGATCTGAAGTTTCCTGCGGGGCAAATATAATCTCCCAACTGTTACCGGATTGTGTACTCATAAAAATGTCCTATAAATGATAATCTGTTATTTACTAAATAAAGTTTATAGTATATAAAAGTTAAAA
>CABUAP010000072.1 GCA_902489675.1 uncultured Azospirillum sp.
ATAATATGCAGTTATTAAAAAAAGATTAGAAAGGAAAAAACTTATGACTGGTTCTAAAATTGCTGCGGTTGTACTCGGTGCCGGCAAAGGTACCCGGATGAAATCCGATCTGCCGAAAGTGCTGATGCCGATTTGCGGCAAACCGATGATTCGCAACATTCTTGATACGCTGGACAACATGGATGCCGATAAAATTGTGGTTGTCACCGCTCCCGACGGCGAACTGGTAAGAAAAGAAGTGGCGCCGCATACAAGCGTTATCCAACAGCAGCAGCTGGGTACCGGTGATGCGGTTATGGCAGCGGCGCCGGTACTGGAAGGTTTCGACGGTGACGTGCTGACTGTTTTCGGCGATCACCCGATTATTACCAAAGAAACATTTTTGAAGGCGGTGGACAAGCGGCGCGAAGGCTATGCGGTGGTGGTCTTGGGGTTCCGTCCCGAAGATACCGCGCGTTACGGCCGTTTGGTGGTTGAGAACGGCGAGTTGCAAAAAATTGTCGAATTTAAAGACGCAACCGATGAAGAAAAAGCGATTACGCTTTGCAATTCCGGCGTTATGTGCTTTGACGGCGGACTGATGTTTGATATTTTGCGCGAGATCGGCAATGAAAATGCCGCCGGCGAGTATTATCTTACGGATGCGGTGGCGATTGCTCGTGCCCGCGGCCTCAAATGCGGTGTGGTCGAATGCCCGGCGGAAGAGGTTGCCGGCGCCAATACCCGCGAAGAGCTGGCCTTGCTGGAAGGCTATTTGAAGAAAAGACAGGGAAAGTAAAATTTATGCAGTTTATCAAGTATCATTGGTTCGGTTTGCTGGTTTCCGTCATCGTGTTTTTGTTTTTGTGCGTATTTGCGCTGGTGCTGGCCGCACCTCATCAAGATGAACAAAAACGCGGTTTTGTACCGTGCACCGAAACAATGGCGGAAGAACTCCACAATTGCAACAGCCGAAATATGTGCGTGCTGGGCAGCGTGATCAAAAATACTTTTTGCAACATCAAGGTGATCGGCAAAGGGATAAAATTGTGGGCGGTCGGAGAACAGCCGACGCCGTGGTCAAATTATCTGTTTGAACCGGAACTCAAGCGCCCTGCGGTGAACGACGATGTTGAACCGGAAGAAAGTCTGGACGAATATTATCAAAATACGCCGGATATTGCCGCCGAAATGGATGAACTGCAACAACTTAATCAACAATTGGAGAACAGTGACAATGAATAATGAAACGCTCCCGGCCTGGAATTTGGGCGATCTTTATGACGGCATCAAAGATAAAAGAATTGCCGCCGATTTAGAAAAATACCGTGTTTTTTGTCAGGAATTTGCCGCCGAATATAAAGGCCGGCTTGAAGAGCTGGACGGTGCGGAAATTGCCGCAGCCCTGAAAGCTTATGAGAAAAATTCCGAAATCGGCAGCCGCGTCGGCGGTTTCGCCTATCTCAACATGGTAACGCAGATGAAAAATCAGGCGGCAGTCGCTTTTTATCAAAATATCAGCGAAAAACTGACCGATTACAGCAAGCCGCTGATTTTCCTCAGTCTGGAAATCAACCGTTTGCCGGCAGAAAAAATCGAAAGCTGGCTGAAAAATCCCGAAGCGGCCTTTTATAAACCGTGGCTGGAACGTGTCCGTCGTTTTAAGCCGTATGAACTGTCGGAAGCGGTGGAAGAAGTGCTGCTCGAGAAATCGATGACTTCCTCTTCGGCCTGGGTGCGTCTGTATGAAGAAACTTCCTCAAAATTGCAGTATACGGTTGACGGTGAGAATTACAACGATGCGGAAATTTCCAAATTGTTGCTGGAGAAAAATGCAGAAACACGCCATAAGGCCGGTGCCGAAATCAATCGAGTGGCGGAAGAAAATGCCGATCTGTTCACTTTCATTTATAATATGGTGATCAAAGATAAGGCGATTGAAGACGAAAAACGGGGCTTTAAGCTGCCGATGTCCTCTCGCAATATGTCGGAAAATGTTTCCGATCAAATGGTGGAAACACTGGCAGAAACGGTTCGCGCCAATTATAAAAATATTGCTCATCGTTTTTATAAGCTAAAAGCAAAGTGGCTGGGGGTTGATAAAATTTCCTACTGGGATCGCAACGCGCCACTGCCTTTTGCCGATGATGCGGAATACAGTTGGGCGCAATCGGTGTCAATCGTGCTGGATGCTTACAAATCTTTCTCGCCGGAATTATATGAAATTGCCAAAGACTTTTTTGACAATGCCTGGATTGACGTGCCGCCCCGTGACGGTAAACGCAGCGGGGCATTCTGCGCGCCGGTCAGCGCCGATTTTCACCCCTATTTGATGCTGAATTTTGCCGGCAAACGCAATGATGTGCTGACCTTGGCGCATGAGCTGGGACACGGCTGTCATCACCAAACCCGGATTAAAAACGGCGAATTGAACGAATATTCGCGGATGACCACCGAAGAAGTCGCTTCGGTATTTGGCGAAATGATTACTTTCCAGTCGATGGTTGCCAAATTGCCGGACGGACCGGAAAAGTTGGCATTGATCGCTTCCAAGGTAAGCGATATGATCAATACCGCCATTCGTCAGATCGCTTTTCACTTCTTTGAAAGCCGCGCCCACGCGGAACGGAAAGACGGTGAACTGAGCAAAGAACGCCTGTGTGAAATCTGGCAGGAAGAAATGGCCGCCAGTTTGGGAGAAGCGGTCGAAGTCGGTGAAGACAGCCGTTTTATCTGGTCACAAGTCGGACATTTCTTTTTCCTGCCGTTCTATGTTTATGCCTATTCTTTTGCCGACTGTCTGGTCAATTCGCTTTATCAGCTCAGCCGCGAAGGAAAAATCGAGAATTTCCCGGCTAAATATATGGAAATGCTCTCCAAAACCGCAATTACCGATTATGCGGAATTGCTGGCGCCTTTTGGGCTGAAACCGAATGATCCCGATTTTTGGAACGAAGGTCTGAGTCTGATTTCCGGTTATATCGACGAATTGGAACGCCTGGATAAACAGTTAAAACTCTGATAAATGATATTTTTGAAAAAAATTGACAAAAAAAGAAAAATCGGATATTATTTTCTCACAATATTATAACTTGAGAGGAAAGTGCTATGAACAAAAAAGAATTTGCAGAGCATTTGTCAAAAAATGACGGGCTTGACCGGGACGGAGAAATCCGTACGGCCGCTGATGAAGACGGAAACGTATTCCTTTTTTCTGAAAATAAATACGGCTGTCCGGTGATCGACGTTCTGATCGAAGGTCAAGGCAAACAAACGGCATATTTCAAAACCGGAAGTGGAGAGATTGTCAAGCACGAGAAAGTCATGTATGAGGAAACAGATCCCGAGTTGATAGAACTCAAGGGACAATATCATCTTATAACCAAGCCTTTTATGAAGTCTGTTCCCGATGTTATAACTGTGCAAGTGCTAAACGGAAACAAAGAAGTTCAGAGTCGTTGTACGGGATCAAGCAAGTCTGAAAGAGACAAAAAGGGAATACGTATATTGGAAGAAGATCTCGGATTTTACAGCGACATTGATGGTGCAAATTTTACATTGCTTCGAAAGGCAATAAGAGCCTACAACGATCCCGAAGGTTTTGCCCGCAACGTCGAACGCATCAAACAAGAGAGGGAAGCCGCCAGGCAGAAAGAAGTGCAGGACATGGCGGTCATGCAAGAGTTTATGCATTCCGTCCGCGGCGGTATGGAATAGTTTATTTTCCGTATGATAAAAAATCTCCCGCTGTTTAGCGGGAGATTTTTCTTGCCCGAAAATGCTCCTTTATCTAAAGAACAACTCCTTGGTGATTCGCTTAGATTCTTCCAAATAGTGCTGAGAAGCGTTCGGCGCGCCGAGATAAGAAAGAGAAAAGTTGGTAATCAGGAAACCAAACGGATTTTTCAACGCGTCTTCGTGCGTCCGTCCTTTAAACTTGACAAACCTCAAACGCATAACCGCCCGCCACAGATTGATATCGGGAGTCGGATTTTGGGGCGTATAATCAATGGTGCGGAACTGTGTTTGCCACAAACCGGTACCAAGCGGACGGATCCAATCGATTTCCACATCGCGCATCATGCTTTTGCGGCGGAATTGCAGCATATTGAATTTCGCATCATAACGGGTGAATTCGTCAAAGATAAACGGCGATGAATACCAGTAAACATAAGATCCCGGTCCCCAGCGGCGGATCAGTTCGTCATAATCGTTGGTGATCAGATAGCGCATCATGATGTAGTTTGTGATATGTTCTTCATTGATCAAATTGCCGACCGGATAGTTAGTTTCCATCGGCTGCGCGCGCTCTATTTGGCTGAAATAGTGGTCTATATAAAACAACTGCGGCGAACTGGAGCGCTGCGGCAGCATCACATAAAGCGCGCTGGCCAGCATCATGTTGAAGCAAATTGACATTGAAGCGATAATGACCAAAAAGCGGGAAGTCCACAAATATCGCCGTTCGGGCATGGCGTCCACATGAACCTGTTCCGGAAACAAACCGAGTTTGTCGGGGCTTTCTTTCTCTTTGTATTTGAAAATCGTGTTAAAAATACTAAACATCGGCGCTTTATCAACCTCAAATTAAATTCTTCTTTCTAAATTTTATACATCAAAGCTGTCAAAAATCAAATAAATACTACTAAATAAGAAAAAAATACTACCAACTTAGAAAATATTAGTGTAAACATATAACTGTATCTTTTGTGCATAAAGGGTTTTTACTGATGAAAAAGCTATTGATATCTTTATTTGTACCGGTGGTGTTCGCGGCTTCGTGCGGACAAAACGGCACCGTAAATTCTCCCGATCCGGCCGGGTACAGTCCGGAATCTGTTCTCTACAACGATTGGGACCGCGCTGTCCGTATCGACGTCGATATGCAAAATATGTATGTCAGCACGCCGACCAAAATCGAAAAGCCGATCGATCTTTATATGTCGATGGCTTTGGCGCTCAAATATAACTATACCCGTCGTCTGATCTCTTACGAGGACAGTATTATCCGCGCCGGTCATTCGCCGGTCAACCGTCTGCCGGAAATTGTCAGCCATGCCGGTTATATCAACGATACCAACTCCAGCATGAGCCCCGATTTGAAAGTGGCGTGGAATATGCTTGATATCTCGATGGTTTACTGCCTGAGTCAGGATCAGGAATATAAAGCCAGCGTTGCTTTTGAAGAAAGCCGCAAGGTAATTCACAATATTTTGCAGGAAACCCGTACCCTTTACTGGAAGACTTTGACTGCCCAGCGGCTGCTGCCGGTCATTGACGATATGACCGAATATATGACCTTGGAAGTCGATGATATGAACGCCAAGGCCAAAGAGCTGGAAAAGAAAGGCGAAGCGCCGGAAGTTGCCCAGCTGGTCAAAAAAAGACAATATATGGAAGCGATCAAAAACCTTTCCGCGCTCAAACGCGATATGGAAACGGCACAGACTCGTCTGGCCAGCTTGATGGGGCTGCATCCGTCGACCGAGTTTAAACTGGTCGGTTCCGAATACGGCAATTTTGAATTGCCGAAAATCCGCAATTCGCTGGCCGATCTGGAATGGCTGGCTATGAGCAATCGCCCCGAACTGCGTGAGCATGATCTGGCCGTTAATGCCGAACGGATGAAGCTGGTAATTAAAGACTTCAAAGATCCGGGGCTGAAAAAATATAAAAATGATCCGGATTTCTATAACCGTTTGTGGTCAAAACAAGCGCGCGAACTTGGTATGAGCGTGTTTGAAGATCCTGCCAGTCCCAATGTGCTGGATATGGAACACTTGCGCCGTCAGCGGATGACCGCTTTGATTTTGAGCCAGGTTTATGTGGCTTGGGCACAATATATGTCAGCGGTGGAAGATTACCAGATCAATATGGAAATTGCCTCCACTTCCGAAAATATTGCGGAAGATTTCACGATTGCCGACGGCAGCAAGGCCGAAAAGAGCCAGCTGGAAGCATCCCGTGCTATCGAAGACGAGGTTAAAGCCTTCAAATCCTATGCCGACTTGCAGGAATCTCTCGGCAACCTTTATGCAACCATCGGGCTTGATGCCATTCCTTATTATATGCTGAATGAAAAGCCCTCAAAAATTGCCGTATATCTGCGCAGCACTCTGGAAAAATGGGCGAAAGGCGATTTTATGCCGGATAATCGTCCGTATTTGCTGAATATCCCGGCCAAACGTCCGCCGGTCAACCTCAGTTCCGATGCGCTGTTGCCGGATGTTAAGGGCGAAACCGGAACAAAGATCACCGTGAAAGTCCCCGATTCGGCACTTGCTCGGATGGATTTTGAAGGCAAAGTGATCAGCCGCGCCGGCATGATTGATGACAAACCGCTGCCCAAATGGCTGACCTATAACGAGGAAACTCGCACTTTCAACGGAACGGCCATGCCGGGACAGGAAGGAACTTATAACCTGAAAGTTTACTTTAGCGATGAAAAAGGCAATGTCGCTTATATGACTTTCAAAATTACGGTTAAAGAAGTCTATGTCCCCTCATTAACGGTCAAAGGACAGGTTCCGGGCAGTACCGCTACCGTTTTAAAGCGTTGTGTCGGATCCAACTGCAAGGACGACTACATCATTGAAGAAGCCGTCGGCGAAGATATTCGCACATCGGCACAGTAGTTGACAGTAAGACCAAAAATCCGGAGATCAGTGATCTCCGGATTTTTTTATTATGTTGTTTTTGTCTTTGGTATTGACCAAAGAATTAA
>CABUAP010000073.1 GCA_902489675.1 uncultured Azospirillum sp.
ATTAATTTATCAAGATTATATTACTAATATTTAAAATTGGTTAACGGATCGATTTATAAGGAGAATGAAATGAAATATGTGACGTTGAACAATGACGGAAAAATGCCCCTCATCGGGCTGGGGACATGGAAGGCTGCCCCGGGGGAAGTTTATCAGGCGGTGCGCTGGGCGATTAAAATCGGTTATACCCAAATTGACTGTGCCGAAATTTACGGTAATCAGGAGGAGATCGGTCAGGCTCTGGCCGATGCGATTAATGAAGGAGATATAAAAAGAGAGGAATTGTTTATTACATCCAAGTTGTGGAATGATTCTCATGCGCCGGAAGACGTGCAGCCGGCTTTGGAGAAAACGCTTAAAGACCTGAAACTGGATTATCTGGATCTTTATTTGGTTCATTGGCCGGTGGCGCAGAAAAAAGGTGTGGCAATGCCTGGAAGCGATGAAGATATGATTTCGCCGGAAACACTGCCGTTGGAACTGACTTGGGCCGAGATGGAAAAGATTAAACAGCAGGGTAAAGCACGGGCTATCGGGCTTTCTAACTGCGGTAAAGAAAGAATTGCCTCGTTGATTGAAAAAGCCGAGGAATTGCCGTCGGTTTTGCAGGTTGAAGTACATCCGTACCTTGTTCAGGACGATTTGATTGAGTTTTGCCGTAAAAACATGATTGCGGTTACGGCTTATTCTCCGCTTGGCTCCGGGCACGGTGAATTGCTGGCAGATCCTCAGATCGGCGAGGCGGCGGCCAGATTGAAAATTACGCCGGCGCAGCTGGTTTTGGCATGGCAGATGAATCGCGGGGTGGTGGTTATTCCCAAAAGCACCCATGTTGAACGGTTGAAAGAAAATTTTGCCGCTTTGAGTATTGAACTAGATCAGGCAGATATGGCAATGATTGACGGTTTGAACAAAAATCTGCGTTATGTGACCGGCAAAAGTTTTGCTTATGGCGGTTATACACCGGAAAATATTTTTGCATAAAACGGATAAAAAAAGGAGCGGGTCATAAAGACCGGCTCCTTTCTTAAAAGAGATAAAAGCGTTAATAAGCTTTTATGTTGGCAACGGTGAGGCCGTAGGTATTTTCGTTGCCCCACTTTTTGTCAGCATACTTTTTCGCACTTGCATTCTTTTCCATCTGTGCAACTTTGGCCGCAGAGATTTTCTTCAGGAACTTTCCGGTCGAATCGTACATTTCCCACTGTTTTTTGTCGGGAAATTTTGCAACGTAACGGAAGTCTTTGCCGTCGGCCTGTTCCAGCACAATAATTTTTTCGTGCTGAGCCGGCAGCGGGCCGATCCCCCATTTGCCCTCCTTGGCGAAGAAAACGCGGTCTCCGTTCACATAGAAATCCTGATATGGACCGAAAGGCGTTGTTTCTCCGTTTTTCAGGAAATACTTATCCACGGCGTTTTGCAGGATGAAGTAGCCCGGCGCGAAGGAGATTTGATCGTAGGATTTGCCCGTAACGGATTGTCCGTTTAAGTTGAGCAGATCCCATTTGACCGGATCACTGTTCTGCGTGCGGCCGATTTGCGCGATCAGATAACCGTATTTGGCTTCGACTTTGACATAAATCGGCTCGGTGAGCGTGTTTTCGGCATTTGCAACTTTGATGCCGACCATGGTGGTTTCCTTGGCGGTGTAAGTCACGAGATTTTCCGTACCTTCAATCGGTGTTTCTACGGATTTGAACCTGTTGCAGCTCATCGCCAGCAGGCAGATAAAGGCTGCGAATACAAACTTTTTCATAAGCGAAAATTTTAGGAGTTAATAAAAGTTAAAAATTGAAGAACAGGACAAAATATAATTTATTTGTCCAAAATTGTCAATATATTTTAAATGATTTTTTTATTATTAGCGGTTATATTTACAGCCAAATTGTTATCTTTACTTATGAGGGAAAAATGGAAAAAATATCGTCGGAAGAATTGGCAGCCGTTGTTGAGTCGTACTCAACCGTGGTTGAGACGGAAATTGACAGCCGGCAGGCAGGCGAGGGTGCCTTATTTGTGGCTATTCGCGGAGAGAATTTTGACGGTCACGATTTTGTGGCAGAGGCTTTGAACCAAGGTGCCGAACTGGCGATGGTGGAGCGGCTGGTACCCAATGCCCCGGCCGATCGGCAGTTGGTGGTGGATGACACGCTTGATGCTTTTGGCAAAATCGGGGCATATAACCGTTCAAGGTTTAAGGGAACGGTGATCGGGCTGACGGGCAGCGCCGGCAAGACGACGACTAAAGAAGAAATCAAATTTGCCCTCTCCGGTTTTGGCGGCGTTTATGCCACGGCCGGAAACCATAATAACCATATCGGGGTGCCGATGAGTTTGTGTGAGATGGATATGGATGCCGATTATGCGGTTATTGAAATGGGGATGAGCGCCAAAGGAGAAATTTCGCGTTTGACATCATATGTTAAACCGGATCTGGCTTTGGTGACCAATGTTTATCCGATGCATATCGAATTTTTTGACAGTTTTGAAGGTATTGCCGAAGCCAAGGCCGAAATTTTTGAAGGGCTGAAACAAGGCGGCATTGCGGTGATCAATGAAGATACCAATTTTGCCGATATTTTGGAAAAACGGGCTCGGGAACATGGGGCTCGGGTAATTAAATTCGGCCGGCAGAATCACTACCAGGGAAAATTGGAGCTGGAACAGGACGGGGAAGCCCAATTGTACAATGCCTGGGCGACACTGGCGGTGGTTGAGGCGCTGGGGCTTGATACCGACAAAGCGGCGGCGGCGCTCAAAGATTTCGGCGCACTGCCGGGGCGGGGAAAAAGTTATCGGTTGAAATTGCCGGCCGGCGGTTGTTTTACTCTGATTGACGACAGTTATTCCGGCCAGCCGGAGGCAATGAAAATTGCGATTGACGGTTTGAGCCGGATGCGTTGTGAGGGACGAAAAATTGCCGTCCTCGGCAAAATGGCCGAATTGGGGGATACTTCCGAAGCACGGCATAAGGAAATCGGCGAACATCTGGCTGCCGCTGCCGTTGAGGTTGTCGTCGGTGTTTGTCCGGAAATGAAAACCATGCTGGCAGAGCTTCGTCAGGATCAGGAACAATATTATTTTGACGACAAAGAAGGACTGGCGGATTTTCTTGTAAATAATCTGTTGCAAAATAATGATATTTTGCTTATAAAAGGGGCAAGATATTCTTCAAAATTGTATCAGGTGACCGAGATATTGCTGAAAGGGCTGGAAAAAGCATGAAATGTCCGTTTTGCGGTTTTTTGGATTCTCAGGTTAAAGATTCCCGTTTGACGGAGGACGGAAGCTGTATCCGCCGCCGCCGAGAGTGTCCGGAATGCGGTTCGCGTTTTACTACCTTTGAGCGGGTTCAGTTGCGAGAGCTGGTTGTGGTTAAGAAAAACGGCGACAAAGTGCGTTTTGACCGCGAAAAGCTGGAGCGTTCGCTGCAGCTGGCAGTACGCAAACGGCCGGTTGCGCCCGAACGGGTGGAAAAAATCGTGACCTCGATCCAACGCCGGTTGGAAAGTTCGGGCGAAACCGAAATTTCCTCGCGGGTGATCGGCGAATATGCAATGGAAGCGCTGGCGGCGCTTGATAATATTGCCTATGTGCGTTTTGCGTCGGTGTATAAAGATTTTTGCGAAGTCAGCGATTTTGAAGAATTTGTAGCGCAGATTGATGAAATGGCCAAGCCGAAGAATAAGGAAGAAAAGGAATAGCAAATGGCAAAATTTGTTTCGGAAAAAATAAAAATGAAAACAGCCGCCCGTTTGGCGGCGGTGCAGGCAACTTATATGATTGCCTACAGTCAGATGCCGGTGGATGAGGCAATTAAGGAATTTGCCAGCGGCGAAGTCGGCCGTTTTGTGATTGAAGATAATCCGGATAACGGCAATGAAGAATTCCGTGAAGTGGAACCGATGGACAAGGCGTATTTTGAAAGACTGGTGCGCGGTGTGCACGGCAAAAAAGAAGAACTGGAAAAATCACTTAATTTATTCTTGAATGCCGGCTGGTCGCTTGATCGGCTGGACGGAACTTTGCAGGCGCTTCTGCTTTGCGCTATTTATGAAATCAGCAATACGCTTGATTTGGATGTTAAAGTGGTGATCCAAGAATATGTTGATATGGCCTATGCCTTTTTCTCCAAAGGCGAGCCGAAGATGGTCAATGCCTTGCTTGATCAAATAGCCAAAGAAGTTCGCAGCGCTTGAGAGGAAAATCGGTTAAATGGCAAAGTTGAAGATATATGAATATCCCGATCCGGTCTTAAAACAGAAATCGCTGCCGGTGGAAAAGGTGGATGATGAACTGCGCCGGCTGCTTGACGATATGCTGGAAACCATGTATTCCGCTGTCGGTGTGGGGCTGGCGGCGCCGCAGGTCGGCGTTTTGAAACGGGTGATTGTTATTGATACCCATGACGAGGAAGAAGGCGAAGCGCCGCGTCCGTTGTTTTTGGTTAACCCCGAAATTGTCGCTCGTTCGGAAGAAAAAATCTGCCATGAAGAGGGATGTTTGTCGGTGCCCGATCAGCACGCCGAAGTGATGCGTTTTGCTGCAGTTACAGTGCGTTATCTGGATTATTACGGGCAGGAACAGACGGTAGAAGCCAATGGCTTGCTGGCGATTGCCCTGCAGCATGAAATTGACCATTTGGACGGTGTTTTGTATATTGATCGCATCAGTCGCCTAAAACGGCAGATGCTGTTGAAAAAACTGCAAAAAATGCGCTCGGAGGAATACGAAGAATGAAGATCGTGTTTATGGGAACACCGGAATTTGCGTTGGAAGCTTTGAAAAAGCTGGCGGCTGAGCATGAGGTTTTGGCGGTTTATACCAAAGAGCCGAAAGTTTCCGGCCGCGGCAATAAGCTGGTCAAAACACCGGTTCATTTGTGGGCGGAAGAACAGGGGATTGAGGTGCGTACTCCCAAAACACTGCGCCATGCGGAAGAACAGGAAAAATTTGCCGCACTTAATGCGGATATTGCCGTTGTGGCGGCTTATGGCCTGATTTTGCCGCCGCCGATTTTGGAAGCCTTTCCACTCGGCTGCGTTAATATTCACGGTTCTTTGCTGCCCCGATGGCGCGGTGCGGCGCCGATCCAGCGGGCAATTGAGGCCGGCGATGAAAAAAGCGGTATCACGACGATGAAAATGGATGCCGGGCTTGATACCGGCGAAATGCTGCTGAAGGGGGAAACGGAAATTACGGCGGAAACGACTGGTGGTGAACTGCATGACAAGCTGGCCGAAATCGGCGCCGAGCTGATTGTGCGGACATTGCGCGAATGGGATCAGATTAAACCCCAGCAGCAGGATGATGCGATGTCTTGTTATGCCGCCAAAATTGATAAGGCGGAAAGCGTGCTTGATCTTGGTCTGACAGCCGAAGTGCTGGAACGGAAAATCCGCGCTTTTAACCCTTATCCGGCGATTTATTTTGAGCATAAGGGCGAACGGTTCAAGATTTTGCGGGCAGTTTTTTGTGATGAAAAAGTTGCGGCGGGAGAAATCGTCAGCCGCGCCGGAAAACTGTTTGTCGGTTGTGCCGATCGGGCGCTGGAAATTACGGAAATTCAGCGACAGGGCAAAAAGGCGATGAACGTTGCCGAATTGCTCAGAGGATATGAGTTTTGAACCGGGGCAGGGGCGAGAAACCGGAGCCGGATAAGAAAGGAAGTGCCGAATCCGAGGGGTACAAAGCTATGCCGGTTGCAACCCAAACGACAGCGGCGGCCACAACCGATGATGATCGCGGAGATAAAGTCCGCCGGCAATATGAGAAAATTATGTTGTTTGTTATCGGTTGGTTTACGGTGCCGTTTTTGACCGGCGGTATTTGGTATGATTTGTTCGGCGGTCTGGATGCCGGAGAAATCTGGCAACGACTGACTCATCCGCGCGAGTTGATCGATGCGCTTGGTGTTTATACGATTGCATTTGCTTCGTTTGGCTATTTGCCGGCCAAGATCAGTAAAGCCGGTTGGGGGAAACGTATCTTTTATTTTATTCTCTTTTATTTTTTGCTTTGTCGGGTGGTGGATTTTATATTTTAATTCCTCTGCCGAGAGATGTATAAATTTTTCTTACTGAACTTTCTTCGCTATTTTGCCGTTATGAACAGTGTAAAGAAACAATAACGGGAGAGTTTAATGAAAAAACTTTTGATTTTTGTGGCTGCGGTTATGTTGATTGTGCCGCCGGTTTCCGCTCGCCCTCACGGTTGGGGAAATGCTCAACGGCCGCATCATGAACGGCCGCTGCCGCGCCGCCATCATCATTTAGGATGGTCCAACGGGTTTGTTGTCGGAATGGTCGGTGGGATGATCGGCGGATTGCTGACCGGCAGCCGTTATGAAAAACCGTTGCCGCGGCCTGTTTATGTAACAGTACCGGCGGAAAGGAATATTTGTTCTACGACGGTGACGAACGGTGTTGTGGTACAGAATTGTGTCGGGCAGCCGGCAGTCAGTCAAAGTGTGTATTATTTTTGATTGAAAACAGAGATTATTGCTGCACATAGTTTTGAGAAAAACTTCCTGTACTAACAGGAAGTTTTTTTGATGATGTTTTTTTATTTAAATTATTGATTTTAACATAAA
>CABUAP010000074.1 GCA_902489675.1 uncultured Azospirillum sp.
ATGGCGGCAATGACTTCCGGTACGGTGGACATCCCGACCGCATCGGCGCCGAGTGTGCGGAAAGCTCGGATTTCGGCCGCAGTTTCAAAATTGGGACCCAGCACCATCAGGTAGACGCCTTCGGGCAGTTTGATCCCGAGTTTGTCCGCAAGCTCTTTTGCCTGTCGGCGCATATCGCGGTCATAAGCATTGCTCATGTCGGGAAAGCGCGGACCGATATTGTCATCGTTGGCGCCGACCAGCGGATTTTGACCCGAAAAATTGATGTGGTCACTGATCAGCATCAGGCTGCCGGGAGTAAAATCGGGGTTGAGCGAACCGGCGGCATTGGTAACGATCAGGCGTTTGATGCCGATTGTTTTTAATGCGTTAACAACCTCGGCAATGACCTGCGGGCGATGCCCTTCATAAAGATGAAAACGTCCTTGCAGACAAAGGACTTCGCTTTGTCCCAGGTTGCCGATGATCATTTTGCCGGAATGGCCGGCAACGGTTGTGCGGGGAAAGCCCTCAATTGCCGCATAGTCAATGACCAACGGATTTTCGACGGTGTCGGCCACCGAGCCAAGCCCCGAACCGAGGATGACGGCGGTCTGCGGCTTTCTTCCCGCCAGCAGGGTTTTGAATTGTTTGATGTCAATCATGCTAAAATTCCTTAAAAGCGTTGGGTAACAAGTCCCTGACAGTCATAATTTTTTGAACGTCCTTGTCGTCGGCCAGCAGAACTTCCGTTTCCGGCTGTGAAAACTCAAAAATCCGTTGCAGGCAGGCGCCGCAGGGGGTGATCAGGCTTTGGCCGTCGGAGGTGATGAGAATCCGTCTTATTTTAGTTCCGCCGCCGCAAATCATGGCTGCAATCGCGCCGGCTTCGGCGCAGGTGCCGCAGGGATAAGAAATGTTTTCGACATTGCAGCCGCTGTAAAATTTACCGTTGTCGGCTTCAATCGCCGCTCCGACCTTAAATCGGGAGTAGGGGGTGTAGGCATTGGCAAGCGCTTGACGGGCAAAAGTGAAAAGTTGATGATAATTTTTCATGTTCGTGCTTGACCTTAAATGTTTTATTTATCAATATAAGGTATATTATGCTACGATTACGGTTTTAGCAAAGATTATTTTTGATTTTTGCATTTTGAAAAGGAAGCGTCTATGTGGAAAAAAGTTTTGCTGCTGTTTATCATTTTGATTTTGGTTGCCGTTGGCGGGATAACCGTTTATCTCAACAACATCGACTGGAACCGTCATAAAGATAAGATATCCCAGCAGTTTTCGGCGGCAACCGGCAAAGAAGTGGTGTTTGACGGTCCGGTGCGCTTCAGCCTGTTTCCGTCCCCTTATCTGGAGGCTGCGGATATCGGCATTTATAACCGTACAGCCAAAGGCGAACGGGTTCTTTTGGCCAAAATACAAAAGTTGGTTTCGACTCTTTCGATCCGCTCTTTGATCAGCGGAAACTTTAATGTGGAGAGAATGCGGCTGGTTGAACCGGAAATTTATGTTGAAGCATATTCCGACGGCAAGCTCAATTGGCAGTCGATGGGCGGAAACCAACAGGCTTTTCAGGTAGACAATGTGGAAATGTCGCTTGACAGCCTGACGGTGGAAAAAGCCAAAATGCACCTGATTAATAATGATTATGACGTTAATGCGGTTCTGGACAATATGAATGCCGAAATTATTGCCCAAAGCTTGTTCGGTCCCTATCGGATCGAGGGCAGCTATGTCAAAGACAACAGCCCCGGCGGTTTTGCCGTTTCTCTCGGTCAATTTTCCGACAGTTTTGCTACTTCGGTCAATGCGGTGATCAGCCACCCGCAATCGGAGAGCTATGTGCGTTTTGACGGCACAATTCTGTTAAATAACGATGCAATTAACGGTAACTTGATTTTTGAATCGCAGAATCCGGTTAACTTTTTTAATACTAATTTTAAAAATGTAAAAATTTCGGAAGATTATGAACAGCCGCTGGCGCTTTCCATGGAGCTCAAGACCGACAAATCGCAGATCAGCCTGGGCAATATTGTGATCAAATACGGCGGCAGCGCCGGCGCCGGCAATATCCTGATCCCCCGAACCGAACAGCAGATCGGGGATAACGGAATGGAACGGCGGCGGATTGATGCGGTTTTCAATATGACGGAATTTGAATTGGAACCGGCGGTTCATCTGGTGCGCGATTTTATTAAACAATTTGATCGCAAGGAAAATTATGTCCCCGAATACGATTTTGATGTGATTGCCGATTTGAAGGCATTGAAAACAATGTATAACGGTCAGGTTATCCGTGATTTTGACCTGAGTATCGATTTTATGAATAATGTGCTGAAAATCCAAAATTTGAGTGCCACCATGCCCGGTGAAGCTTCTGCCAAAATCCGCGGCGAGGTGTTTGGGGTTGAGAAAAAAATGACTTATAACTTCAATCTCACTTCCAGCATGAGCGACTTCGGCAAATTTGCCAAATGGCTGAAATTGGAGGTTGAGCCTTTTGCGCAGGGAACTTATAAAAAGGCAAGTTTTTCGGCGACCTTGGAAGGCACAACCGATATGATCAAAATTGCGCCGTTTGACTTAATGCTGGATAAGAGCGCGGTTAACGGCAAGATTGCAATTGTCCGCAATGATAAAACCCGCTGGTTTGTAATCGCGGACGGTGACAGTATCAATTTTGATAATTATATTGCGCCGCTGCCGGCCGATGTTGCCGGAAAAAACTGGCGTGAACGGCTGCAATACCGTTTCGGCAAATTGGCTTTCTTAAAAGATGCGGATCTGCAATTCCGCAGTTCTCTGAAAGCCGGAATTTTTGAAAAAATTCCGTTTGAAAATCTGGAAATGGAGGCTACCGTTCGCAACGGGGTGATGAAGATTGACGATTTGTCAGTCAAAAGCGTTGCCACCGGTGATTTTACTTTTAAGGGAGAATTGAACGGTTTTGGACAGGTCCCTCAGGTTAAAAATATGAGATATCAAGTCAATATTGCCGATGTGCCGTCATTTTTGAGCAAATTCGGCATTGTGGTCGACAAGGTTAATTTTAATGAGCTGAATCGTTTTTCGGCTTCGGGGATTGTGACCGGCGGTTTGGATCGGGCAGCATTAAAGAATGTGGCGCGGCTTGGGGATATTGATGCCGCTTATCACGGGGAGGTTTCTTACCGTAATAATGCTTATTATCTGAACGGGAAAACAGAAATTAAAGCCCCCGCTTTTGTTAAAATGCTGAATAATTTTGCAATTGAATATGAGCCGGATTATCCGTTGGGGTTGTTCAAATTATCCGCGGCGGTTAAGACCAGCGGCAATGTGGTGCTGTTAAACAATCTCAATGCCAATATTGGCGCCAATAATTTTATCGGCAGTTTGGCATATCAAAAGAAAGACGGCAGACATCAGGTCAAGGCCGATTTGTCGCTTAACCGGTTTGAGTTTGAAAAGTTTTTCTATAATGTTAATCAGAAAAACGATAAAAACAACTTCCGCAATTCGGCAGAAAGCGCAACCTTTATTGTTCGACCTCGTTTAAGCCAGGTGCGAATCAATTATGACTGGCTGAAAAACTGGGATATTAACGCCGGGTTGAGGATGGAAACGCTGTTGTTTAACAATGTTTCGTTTACCCAAACATCGGGGCGACTCCAACTCAACAAAGGCTTGTTAAAAATCAGTGATTTTGCCGGAGAAATCTCCAAAGGCACGGTTAATGGCGAACTTGAGCTTGATGTTGTGCAGGAACCCCGCCTGAGCGGAAAAGGCCGCATTGCGGGAATGAGTATCAATAAAGACAGCTGGAGCGGCAGTGTTTACGGACTGACCAAGGGTTTGTTAAACGCAGAAATTGATTTTAATGCGCCGGCCGTTTCGATAGAGAGTCTTTTAACCGGAATGTCGGGAACCATTAAGTTCAATATGACAGAGCCGACGGTAAAAGGCTGGAACTTCGGTAAAATCGAAAATGATTTGAGCAAACGCGATGTTTCCGACGGTTTTGCGATTGTGGCGCGGGACGCTTTGGGACAGGGCGAAACCGAATTTGACAAGTTTAACGGAGAGGTTCGGCTTGATCAAGGCGTTTATAACGTTACCAATGCACATTTCGTTAATGACGATGTAAAGATTGATATGCTGGCCGACGGCAGTTTGAAAGACTGGACGAATAAAGCCGAGTTTATGGTTGCTTTTGAAGATGCCAAAGTTTCCGGATTTGATTTTTCTTATGACGGATCAATCAATACGCCGATACTTAATGTTGATGTCAGTAAAGTGACGGCTGTTTTTGACGCGCATTGGGCCGAATTGGCGGCGGCGGCCAAAGCCGAGGAGCAGGCGAGAGTTGCAAAATATCGCGGGCTGATGGATGAACAGCAAAAGAAAGCACACGCGGCGGAAACAGTGTTGAATGATGAAATTATGCCGGACTTCAAATTGTTCAGTCAACAGGCGCGTGACAGCAAAATGCGAGCCGAATATCAGAATGTGCGGAAGAAAATGGATGCTCTGACAGCACTGTTGCAGGAAATTTTTGTAAAAGACAACATGGTAGACATTGGCGACGAAATCATTGCGCGGCTTGATGCTCAAAACAAAAAAGCGGACGGACAGCTCAAGCAGATTCGAGCGGAGCTGGATCGCGTTCATTTGAAAGATGTTAAGCTGCGTATCGGTCAGAGTTATGACGTAATTTTTGAAAATTATAATAATTCCAAGAAAATCTCTGCCGATTCAATTGATAAATTGGGCGGATTTGAAAAGCGTCTGGCGGCCATTAATACCTCTTTTTATCCGAAAAAGGATCCGAGTATTATGGATTGGCAGAAGAAAATTGAAGTCAGTCTGGCGGCAATTGATCAGATCAATGCGGAAACTGCCAAAGACAATATCAGTTTGCAGAATATGAAAGATACCGAACAGCTGGAACGTTTCTTCCGCAAATTTGACAATGCTCGTCAAGACAGTGTCAACGAGCTGGCGGCCATGGAAAAGGTGGCGGCCGAACTTATTGCTTATACCGAAAATAAGGTGGGCGCGGAAGAAAAAGCTTATGCCAACTGGCTGCATGAACAGGAAGTTAAGCGCAAGATGCAGGAAAATACCGGTCAAATTTCTTCCGGCGGCAAGACGATGACGGTTGAACGTGATTTGGACGATATCCAACGGGCAGAAGCCGCGGTCAAAGATCAGAAAGTTCGGGTGCTTGACTTCTCCGGGGACGGAGAGGGGGAAGGTTCCGGGGTTGTTGTTTCCGATCGGCAGCCGCAGCGGCGCAGAGAAAAAGCCGGCAGCGGCATCATTCTTCGTCCGGCGGAAGGCGAAAGTGAGTCCGGCGGGGGAATAATTGTGAAGCAGTAGCAGATAGGACTTGTCGAATCAATTTTTTGTGTTTATAGTACCGGGTATTAACGTTACAGTTATTATTTGGAGATTTTAATGCAAAGAAGACCCGAGGTTTGTATCCTCCCTGTGGCCGGATTGTCAACACGCAATCTGCCCGCAACCAAAGTTTTACATAAAGGTTTTTTAACCTTAAACAATCTGCCGATTATTCAGTATGCGATTAATGCCTGCGCGGAAATCGGTATCAAAGATATTGTTTTCATCTATAGCGATCAATCCTGCAAGCATTTGTTTGAAAGCTATTTTTCACCTAATGCCTGGTTGGAAAAACATTTGGAAGAAAAAGGCAAGCTCGATTTGTTAAAATCGGTGCGCGATATTATTCCCGAAGGAATGAATTTTCATTTTGCCGAGCAGAGCGAGCCGAAAGGCAACGGTCATGCCGTGCTGATGGCTAAGGATATTGTCGGCAAGCGTGATTTTGTGGTGATGTGGCCCGATGATGTTTATTATAATGTTCACGGCGGCAAAGGGATTTTGCGTCAGCTGCTGGATGTATATGAAGAAGAAGGCGGCATGGTGGAAAATATTATGGAATTTCCGCGTGAGCAGATGGTGCGTTACGGTGCTCTGATCGGTGCTGTTCGTGACGGACGCATTGTTCGTGCCAAAGGCAAAATCGAAAAGCCGGCGTTGGATCAGGTACCTTCCAATTATGCCAGTATGGGACCATATATCCTGCCAAATGAAATTATGGATATTCTGCCGGAAGTTAAAAAAGGCACTAACGGCGAAATCAATTTGGCCGATGCTGCCGGCCTGGCAGCGGAACGCGGTATGAAATTGACCGGCGTTTTGTGTGATACCATGCGCTTTGACTGCGGGACCAATGCGGATTTGGCCAAAGCTAATTTAAAACTTTCTCTGATGGAAAATCCGGATTTGCGTGCTTATTGCAAAGAACTGCTGGATACCATGATGGTTTAAGCACTGTTAAAAAGTGTAAAAAGGACGGCGATGAGCCGTCCTTTTTTATGCTTCGAACGTCTGCGTCAGCAGGCAGATGTAGACATTCCTGCCCAGACGTCAGGCTTGCGAAGCTTTTGGGCAGGGCGTTTGTGGTTCGAAACAGTGAATAC
>CABUAP010000075.1 GCA_902489675.1 uncultured Azospirillum sp.
AATTAGGAATTGAAATTTTCAATGTCAAGCAAACGGCCGGATTTTTTTAAAATAAAAATACCGGAACCAAAGATTCCGGTATTTTCTCTCTTTATTATCCTGTTATTAAAGATTGGAAGTAATTTTAAATTCCTTATGCACCATCACCGAAATCACACTTAAAAGAAAACTGGTGACAATCAAAAAAGAAATCATCACAAACGACAGGAAAAAAATCCAGGCATAGGGATAAACCGCCATCACCGGCCGGGCAATCCCGCTGATCCAGCCGTCAAGGCTGAAAGTCTGAATCAAAGCAAACAACGCCGACGGCAGATCGGCAAACTCAACAAACACTTCACCGAACAAACTGACTGCCAAAATCCCGAACACATACATAAACACGCCGAGCACCGCCGCCATTGCCGCAAAATTCGGCAAGATCATCAAAAAGATATTAATAATATTTTTCATCGGCTTAAAACGGTTGATATAACGCAGCAGCCGGAACAAGCGGAAGGTTCTGAGCACGATCAGATAACTGGCAAACGGCAGCGAGGAAACCGTAATCACCACCAGATCAAACACATTCCACCCCGATTTGAAAAAGCGCGGTCCGTAGGCATACATTTTCATCAGCATTTCAACGATAAAAATAGCCATACACAAACGATCCAGCAGAAACAGCGTTGTCATAAAACCGGTATCGGCAAAACCAACCGTCAAAAGCCCCAACACCACCGCATCCATGCAGATAAGAAACATAATCAGATAATCAAAGTTTTTATCTTCGACCACTTTTCTTGCTTTGCTTCGCTCGTCAACAATGTTCATTACCATTTCTGCCCCCTCTTAAAAGTCCACAGTTAAAACAGCCACAACAAAATAATAATCGCCGATACCGACAGCGACGGCCCGAATGCGCCTGCCCGCTGACGACGGACAGCCGAATACAGACCAAAAATCAGACATGAGAGCAAAATTGTATAAATAACGCCCTCTAAACCCAGCCAAGCACCGATAGCCGCCAGCAGCTTAATATCGCCGCCGCCGAACGCATCCACGCTGCGCCACAGCATCAGCAGTGTGGCAATCACCGGCAGTACATATCCGGCCATGGCCGCCGCCGCACTTTCTGCCGCCGAAATATTAACGCCGATAAAAGCGGCAAACACAAAACCGCCGATCAAAAGCGGTATGGTCAAAATATCGGGCAGCAGCAGCATCTTCAGATCCACTTCCGCCAACAGCAGCAAAATCCAGATAAACGCCAAATACCAACCAAGATGCCCTTCGCCCAGCCGCCATAAAGCTGACAACGAAAGGGCGGCCGCCAATACGCCGTAAACCAAAGAACGCGCCAGATATTTGCTTTTGAGCTGTTTGTAACGAGTGGAAAATTTTACCTTACGAGCAGTTTTGTTGGGCTTAACCAGCCGATAGAGCGCATAAGCCGGAGTCGCCGGCATAAATTTGGCGAACCGGCGGGACATATAAGGAATCAAAAACCCAGCAATAAAGCCGCATATTGCATAAATCATAAATTTTTACCGTCAATCAAAATCTTATTGATTGAAAGTTTAGCCGCAAAACGCTAACAAAAGATTAAGACCCCATCATTTGATAAAACTCGCCCAAATCGCGGCAGGCCAAGTAGGGATTGCAGACTTTTTCTTCCCCAAGTGTGAACGGTGCCGCCGGCAAACCCGCCCGCAGCCGGGATTGGGCTTTGGCCGCATAACGCTCGGCCGCCGGACCGTAAATTTGGTTTAATCCGTATAGCGTATATTCGTGTCCGGGATAAAACAAGGTATCGTCGGGCAGCTTTTTGATCCGCTGCAGACTGCCCCACATCTCCTCAACCGTTCCCTCAAACAACCCGCCGATAGAGAGATTAAACAGGATATCACCGGTGAATAAGGCCTTGTCCGCCGGAAAATACCACAAAATATGCCCGGTCGCATGGCCGTCAGCCCGAAGGATCTCGGCTTCCGATTCTCCCAGGCGGAAAATATCGCCGTCGGCAAGGCCGATATCGGCGCCGGGAATTTTATCGTAATCATAAGCGCCGACCACAACTTTTGCACCGTATTTGTCTTTTAGCGCCAAATTGCCTTCAACATGGTCAAAATGATGGTGACTGTTAAAAATATAAGCCGGCCGGATATTTTGTTTTTCGCATTCGGCAATCACCGGCGCGGCTTCCGACGGATCCAACACCGCAGATATACCGGTAGCCTCATCCGTCAACAGATAGGCATAATTGTCCATTTTGCCGGCACGGCATAAAATCGGGATAATTTTCAGCATAACTATTCTTTCTTTTTCCAAAACATATTGACACTGCCGAGTTCGGCTTCGTCCAGATTGACCAGATCATAAAAAGTTATAATATAACTAATCAGGCCGGCATAGTTTTCCAAGGGCGAACCCCGCACCATATTATAAGCCATGGCGTTACCTCTCAGCGGTTTGCTGTGATTGCGCCGCTGCCGCCGCAGATCGCGAAAATGGGCAAAATTGACATCACTGTTAAATTTCAGCGCATATTCTTCCATCGCCGCCAGCAGAGTCGGATAAATTTTGATGCGATAGCTGTCATCGGGATCGTCGAGCGGCTTAATCCCTTCCTCGGTATACCATTCTTTCCATTTGTACAACGAATTGCCGAGTTTGACTTCCCGCGCGGTTCCCCAATTGCTTTCGGCCGCAGCGGCGGCAATCAAAAACGACGGCGGCACTTCGTCCACTCGTCCCAACAGTTCCGCCAGCAATATCCGGTAACGGTCACGGCCTTTCATCCGGGTAAAAATATTGTACTTTTCCGCCAGCCGTTCCAATTCCTTCTGATCTTCCTGACTAAAACCCTCTCCTTTATCCAGCTTTTCTTGCAACACCAGCAGCGGATAGCGTTCCAGTACGATTCGTTCGTTGACCAGCATCGAAAGCGGCGCCAAAATCTGGATAAACAACCGATTGCGAAGGTTCTTGTCTTGCATTGTATCAAAATCGGTCGGCAGATTGTTTAGAAACAGCGGCGGATACTTCCAATCCGGCATAAAAATGTAATCTTTATAACCATAATCGGCAAACATCTTTTGCAAAACAGCAACATTAACATTGCCGACATAAAGGCCTTCCGGTTTCAGCTCCATGCTGAAAGACTCCGCCGTCCGTGCGCCGGTCGGCGCAAACAGCATCAACAACAGCAATAAAACTGACCCGATTTTTTTCATTTAATTCTCGTATTTTTCTACCGCAATCACTTCTTTAATATAAGTGCGCAACAGTCTTTCCACACCGTCTTTCAATGTCCGCTGAGAATAAGGACAGCCAACGCATTTTCCCTGCAGCTCAACATAAACGATACCGTTTTCAAAACCGCGGAAAACAATGTCGCCGCCGTCTTTGCGGATAGCCGGACGAATACGGGCATTGAGCAGCCCGACAATATTATGCACCACATCGTCATCCCTGTCATCGCTGTCGGTAACCGGCGCCTCGCCTTTGCTCAGACAGTCCATAATCTCTGCCAGCACCTGCGGTTTAAGATCGTCCCAAAGGGCGTCCTCCTCTTTGGTAACCGATAGGCAGTCGGGGGTAATCACCACCGAAGTGATACCGCCCAAATCAAAGATATTTTCCGCCAGCGGCGAACGGCGCAGCGACTTGGCATCGCTGAATTCGACACTGCCTTTGACCGGAAAACCCGATTCGGCAAAAAAATGCATAATATTATTGTCTACGGCCAATTGTGTTTCAATCCGCATCAAAAGATACTCCCTTCATCGCATAATTAATTTGTTCAAGCAAACCGGCCGCCCGCAGCATATAATATCCGAGCGCCACCGGATGGTTGGCCGCCATCCCGGAATTGAGCTCGCCGTTGCGCACCACTGCCGGAGAAAGAGAAACCCCGTCTTCCAGCGCCCGAATAACCTTGGTCCAATTTTCATACTGTCCGCTGTCAAGCAGCACATCTTTAAAATCCGTCCCCCAGGCTTTCATGATCAGCATATAGGCATAAATTTTCCCCTGGCTGTAATAAAACAAATCATCGGCTTTTAAATCAATCCAGTCGGAACTGTGTTCGGCAATTTGCACTTCCAGCCGATCCGCCGTTTTGTACAAATCCCGCCGGACGGCGGCAATAAAACGGCGCATATTGGCATTATCCCTCGCCCAAAAACACTGTCCGGCCGGCAGCAACCGGTTATAATCGCGCAAAAGTTTGCGTGCCTTGCGATATTGGCTGGCCGAAGACGGCGCAATTTTCAATTTATTATCCGGCGCAAACAGCCACACGTTGCCGGGATATTTCAACAACTCCGCCGCACCGGTCATCAGTGCTTTTTCACGGCCGTTTTCCGGGCATTGAGTTTCTTCACCGATCACTGTTGCCGTCACCGCCAGTGCGCTGATAATCCCGTTTTGATAATTGGGCATATTGTCCAGAAAATAAGAAGGAAAAAACAGCGGCAGATTTGCCGTCCACAAATGTTCGTTTACTTCACGATTGACCAAAAAGACCATTGTTTCCACCGTCAACGATTGTTGCTCCGACTCTCTGGTCAGATTATAATCCGGCGTCTTATCGATATTTTCGCTCAAAAGGCCGCCCAAAGGATAATAAGATAAAATCAAGAGCGCTACTGCCGCGGCAAATGCTTTCGGCCAAGAAACCGCCAAATGCGAAATCCCCCGCCAAATCATTTTCAGCCCCTTTTTCAGATAAAGCCCCGTATTGACCATCGTGGTTTTAAACATACCGTTCCTTCCTTTTCAGCAGGCTCTTGGCCAGCGCCGCTATATCCATCACTCCCGTTATTTTAGTCATAATACAAAAAGTTACAACACCAAAAAAGCAAAGCGCCCCGAAAAGCATCAATTTTGTCCACAAACCGCATTTCAGCCAGCCACCGGTCAGCTGATCCAGCATCAGATTTCCGCCATACAAAACAGCCCCCATCACCAGCGAACAAAACACCACTTTCGCAACATAAACAGCCAGCTCGCGGGAAAAAGTCCAGTAACCGTGTTTTTTTAAACCGTGAACATACTGATAAAAAGATACAAAAGCCGCCAGCGATGTTGCCGTCGCAATCCCGACGTGTCCAAACGGTTTCATCAAAATAAGCGAAAAAATCAAATTGGCAAGCAACACCACCACGCTGTATTTCACCGGCGTTTTCGTATCGCAGCGGGCAAAGAAATTCGGCGTCATCGCCTTGACCATCACATATACCGGCAGGCTGAGCGAATAAGCAATCACTGCCTGAGCCGTCATTTCGGTCTGCAACAATCCGAATTTTCCGTGCTGAAACAAAATATTGATAATCGGCACAGCCAAAACAATAATGGCCACAGCCGCCGGAATCGATAACAACGCGCCATACTCAATTGCCTTATCCTGCGTTTTTTTGGCCTCGTCATGATCACCGGCCTTGAGCTGGCGGGAAAGGATCGGCAGCAGCGCCACCCCGATCGCCGCGCCGACCACGCCGAGCGGCAGTTGTTGCAAACGGTTGGCATAATAAAGCCAGGAAATGGCGCCGGTTCCGACCAAAGAAACCAAAATCGTGTCAACCATCATATTAATCTGGTAGACACCGGCGCCCAATACGCCGGGCGCGATTCGTTTAAACAAAACCCGGATTTCCTCACTTCTAAACAACCCCGGCAAATCATAAATTAAAGCAATTTTCACCCCTTCGCGCCGAAGAAAATAATTAAGCCAGACAATTTCCAACAGCCCGGCCAATGTTACCCCGAGGGCAATCCGATAAACCGGCATATTCACAACCGGCATAAAAATCCATACAGCGGCAATCATTACCAGATTGAGGATAACCGGCGCCGCCGCCGGCGCGGCAAATTTGCCGAAAGAATTGAGAATCCCCGATTGGAAAGACACAACCGAAACCAAAAGCAAAAACGGGAAAGTAATGCGCGATAAAAAAGCAGCCAATTCAATTTTGCCGGCATCGTCAACAAAACCCGGCGCCAATACCACCACCACCCATGGCATAATGATCTCCATCAACAGCACAAAAAGCCCCAAACAAAAAACCAGCACCGATATGGCACCCATGGCAAACTTAATCGCCTGCGCCTTGCCCTCGCCAACCAGTTTTTGCGAAAAAATCGGCACAAAAGCACTGGTAAAAGCCCCTTCGGCAAACAAACTGCGAAACAGGTTCGGCAATTTAAACGCCACAAAAAAAGCATCGGAAACAGCGCCCGCCCCCAGATAATTGGCCAGCACCATATCGCGGAAAAAACCGGTGATTCGGCTGATGAGCGTCCAGCCGCCAAAGGTTGCAATTGATTTAAATAAAGACATCTTGTCAAACCCGTTTTTATTTTGTATAGTCGCCATCGACAACGGCATTATATTGTAATAATTCAATAAATCCAACCCGATTTTCTTTTGTTTACATTTTTTTATTGACAAAATAGTTAATTATTGAGATAATAGACAAAAATAAAAG
>CABUAP010000076.1 GCA_902489675.1 uncultured Azospirillum sp.
CGGCGGTCATGCAGCTGGGGTGGAAAACCGTGACGGATACCATATCGCTTTCGACCGGATAACCGGTTTGGGGCGATATGGTGTGAGAAAATCTTTTGCCGCCTTCCTCAAAAAAGTTGCGGTAGCTGCCGGAAGTGGCAACGGCGCCGTTTTTGAGTGTGACAATGTAGGCATTTTCGGCATAATGTTTTTCCGGTTTGATGATGCCGATATTCCAGCCGCCGGCCGCGGGGGATTTTTGCCCGGCTGCCCGTACTTCGCCGCCGATTTCAATTACATAATCGTTCATACCCAGTTCTTCCAGTCGTTCGGCTATCCGGTCAACGCCGTAGCCTTTGGCAATGGCGGAAAGATTGATCATGACCTCGTTGTTGGCTTTTTTCAGTTTGCTGCCGTCAGGGCTGAAATGGATCTTGTCAAAGCCGGAAGTTTTAAGCAGCATTTGTATATCTTTGTCATCAGGGCGTTTTTTTTGTCCCGATGTACCAAATCCCCACAGCTCAATCAGCCGGCCGACGGTCGGGTCAAAAGCGCCGTTGCTTTGACGGTAAACCTCGCGGGCTTTTTGCAGCACCTTTTGCATCGGTTCGGAAAGTTCGAGCCATTGATTGGCTGGCGCTTTATTGATACGGGAGATTTCCGAATCCGGGTCAAAAACGGACATTTCCGCATTGACTTCGGCCAATGTCTTTTCAATTTCTTGGGCTGCTGCCTTGCTGCCGTTTCTGATTTTGACACCGTAATAGGTGCCCATGGTTTGGCCGGAAACGATGAAAACAGACGGTTGTTTTGCCCGCAGCCAGAAAATTGCTGCCGCTGCTGCCGCAAAGATTGAAATATATTTTAAAATACGCATATGTTTCGGATCCGGAATTAGTAAAAATTTCACTTTTATTGTATTATATTAAATTTCATATAACCCTATTTGAAAGGCAGTTCATTATGAAAGATCATTTGCAAATTCTCAAGCAAAAAGTACAAAACATTTGGCGTAAGCTGCGGA
This sequence comes from uncultured Azospirillum sp., assembly GCA_902489675.1. GTDB lineage: Bacteria > Pseudomonadota > Alphaproteobacteria > RF32 > CAG-239 > JAFUYI01. The sequence goes on from CABUAP010000076.1 coordinate 1,004, forward strand.
TTAAGGAGCAATGCGCTTATATCGGCAGCCTTTCTCGCAAAATTTATGCGCAGGTTTATAATAAAATCAATATTGCCGGCACATATTTGGGACAAATCGGCATTTCCGCCAATGTTGTCAGCTGGAGCGGTTTTGCGATCGGCGTATTTGCCATCAATTTTATTGCGATGGAAATGTATGGCTGGGCTTTGCTGGCCATTTTGCTCAACCGTTTTTGCGACGGTTTGGACGGTGCTATCGCCCGTTCGACCAAGGTAACCGATTTTGGCGTTTTTCTTGATGCCACACTGGATTATATTTTTTACGGCGGCGTGATTTTTGCTTTTGCCTTGGCCAATCCTGCACAAAACGGACTGGCGGCCGCTTGTATGTTGTTTGGCTTTGCCGCGGCCGGCTGTGCGATGCTGGCGTATTCCGTCATTGCTTATAAAAATCATTCCGATCAGCAGCTCAATTTGGATCACTCGCCTTTTTATCTCGGCGGGTTGGCACAGGGATCGGAAACTTTGGTGGCGTTGATGGTGCTTTGCCTGTTCCCCGGCTGGTTTCCGGTCATGGCCATTTTGTTCGGCGTTTTGTCGCTGGTTAAAGCTTTCAGCCTGATTGTTGCCGCCTATTACAATTTTGTAATCGTTCCTTTTCATAAAGGGAAATAGATGAAAAAGATATTGCTGCGGATTTTACCGGTTGTCGTTTTGTTGTTTGCCGCTGCGGGGGCTGAGGCGGCGGTACGCAAAGAAACACCGCGCAACGCCGTTGAAGTTTCTGCGGTTGAAAACGGCGGTGAGATAAAGGTAAATTTGAAAATCGAACCTCAGAACGGTTGGCAGATTTATTCTCACAATCCGGGCGATATCGGTTTGCCGACCAAGGTTAAATGGAAACTCCACGATCACCGGCTGGTGTCCGAAGAATGGAGCGAAGGTGAAGATATTATTTACGAAGGTTACGGGCTGAATGTTTATCGCCGTCCGGCGGCTTATGCGGCTGTGCTGGCCAAAGCCGGAGGTGAAATGCCGGATCTGGAAATTTCATGGATGGCCTGCAACGGCGAATGTGTGCCGGAAAGCTTGGTTTTTAAGCTGACACCGGAAGTTTTTGCCGCAATGCCTGCAGTTTCTGCGAGCGAAGTATTTACCGCCGTTTCAGAGCAAGGAAGAAAAGACAGTTCTAATACTGCCGGTGCAGCTTTGCCGGAAACAAACAACGGTTGGCTGGAGATTTTGCTGTTGGCTTTTGCCGGCGGTGTGGTTCTTAATTTTATGCCTTGTGTTTTTCCGATTTTGTTTATCAAAATTATGTCGGTGACCAAAGAAAAAGACCGGCGGCGCAATGTGGCGGAAGCTTTTCAATATGCAGCCGGGGTTCTTTCGTGCTTTGCCGTCATCGCTGCGGTGCTGGCTTGGCTGCGGCGCGGCGGTGCAGAAATCGGCTGGGGCTTTCAATTGCAGTCGCCGTATTTTATTGCGGCGATGGCGCTGCTGTTTTTTCTTTTGGCATTGATGTTTTTAAATGTCATTAAATTTAATTGGAGTCTGAAATATCTGCCCGCCGGTTCGTTTATGACCGGGCTGCTGGCGGTTTTGATCGCCAGTCCTTGTACCGCGCCGTTTATGGGGGCGGCCGTCGGCTGGGCAATAACTACGGAGCGGCCGGCGTATTTTTATTATCCGGTGTTTTTGGCGTTGGGCGCCGGCTATGCACTGCCGTTTTTTCTGGCCGGTATTTATCCGACAGCGTTGCAAAAGATTTTGCCGCGGCCGGGAAAATGGATGGAGATTGTGAAAAAACTGTTTGCGCTGCCGATGCTTATGACCTGCGGCTGGTTGTTGTGGGTATTATGGAGCGGGGCGGAAGCTGTGCCGTCAAAATGGGAGGTTTATCAGCCGCAGAAGGTGGAAACAGTGCTCAAAAACGGTGAAAAAGTTTTGATAAATTTTACTGCCAAATGGTGTATCACTTGCTTGGTGAATGAAAAGACCATATTTTCGGGGCGCGAATTTGCTCGGTTGGTTAAAAAGCATAATGTTCGTTTGTTTAAGGCCGACTGGACCAACCGCAGTCCGGAAATTTCGCGCGCATTGGCCGCTTTTGGCCGCAGCAGCATCCCCCTTTATGTCTATTATGACGGAAAAGGAGGTTATCAACTGCTGCCGCAGCTGCCGGATACGGAAGATTTTGAACGGCTGTTTAACGGCAAATAATGCCGCCGCCTAAAATTGTATCCTCATCGTAAAATACGGCAGATTGTCCGGGAGCGACTGCTTTCTGCAAATCATCGAAACGAATTTCCGCTTTGTCTTTGTCGACCATAGTCAATAAGGCGCCGACCGGTGTCTGTGAGGAACGGATTTTCACCGTAACCCGCCGCGGTTTTTCAATTCCGCTGACAGAAAGCCAGCTCAGATTTTCACAAAAAAGCGAAGCCCGGAGCGTGTCGCTGTCATATCCCAGCACCACTTCGCGGCGTTCGGGATTGATGCCGATAACATAAAGCGGGCGTTCGGCGGATATGCCCATGCCGCGGCGTTGGCCGATGGTATAGTTCCAGATCCCCGAATGTTTTCCGAGGATTTTGCCGTCCTTATCGACAAAATTGCCCGGTTCCGGTTCTTTTTGCAGGATATCGTTGATGTCGCCGGTATAAAAGTCCTGACTGTCCGGTTTGTCACAGACTTCCAATCCGGCCAGGCGGGCAAATTCTCTGACTTCTGCTTTTTGATAATTGCCGAGCGGCAGCATAATGCGCCCGAGCTGTTCTTGGGAAAGGCGGTAGAGAAAATAGGACTGGTCTTTTTTGGGATCGATGCCGCGCCGGATGCGCCAGCGGGCGTTTGTTTCGTCATAATCGAGGCGGGCGTAATGTCCGGTGGCAAATTTTTCAAAATCAAGACCGGCCTTGCCGGCTGCGGCAGGCAGGGCATCAAATTTGATAGTTGCATTACACCAAACGCACGGATTGGGTGTGCGGCCGGCCGTATATTCCTGTTTAAAATTGTGCAGTACGATCCGTTTGTATTCTTCCGCGCAGTCGAAAACATAATAAGGAATATCCAGTTCTCGGCAAATTTTGCGGGCAGCCTCAACGTCTTTTTCTTCATGCGGACTAAAGCAGGAATCTGCCGATGCGCTGCCGCGGAAGTTCGTATTTTTGTCCCAAATGGACATAGTGGCACCAATCACGTCATGACCGGCTTTTTTCAGGAGATAGGCTGTTGCCGCGGAATCTACGCCGCCGCTCAATCCGACTAGAACTTTCATCTGCAATCCTTTTGTTGGTTTCTTGGGGGGTGATTATGACTGCTTGACGAAAAGGAATCAAGATTTTTTTGCTAAAATGTGTAAAATCGCGGATATGGATGCGATGTCGGACAGGTAAAAATAATTTGACAAAATTCTGTTTTTTTATACGATTAAAACGGTTTATAATTATTAATTTAATCATTTAGGATATGAAAAAAATTTCTGTAGAGATTGTGCAAGGCAATATTTTAGATGTGGATGCAAAAGGTTTTGTTGTATCCCAATTTGCCGATAAAGCGTCATTAACCGGAATATCGGAAATCTTGTGTAAAAACGGTCATTTTTGCGGTCTTCGCGATTATGACATTGTTGCTCGTCAGAAACGGCTGCCTTTTGGTTATTCGTTTGTTACGGATGGTTGTGACGGGATCAAAATCGTCAATATTTCCCTTTTAGGTGTGCGTGGTCCTGATGCTTTTAATATGGTGCAACTGGCGACTTTTGCCGCTTTGGCCGAAGCTGAAAAAAACGGTCTTGACAAAATTGCAATGCCTGTTCTGGGAACCGGTTTGAACGGCAGCTTGTGTTTGGCGCGGTCAGCCAAAGCCGTGCTGTCGGCAATTGAAAGTTATCTCCCGTTGGCGCAGGGCTTTTTAAAAAATGTGACAATTTGTGTTTTTGAAGATGATAAAGCTTTTCGGAGCTATAAGAATGTTATGGGAAAGAAAAGCTATCGCGCTTATGTAAACAACGAATTGGAAATATGGAACGAGGTTAACCGCCGCAGTCTGATGAGAAATGACTGACCGGTAAACCGCCTGTTTTGCGAAGAAGTCTGAGTAATATTGCTCAGACTTCTTGTCTTTTGCGGGATTTGTAGTATAAAATGCAAAAAATAGTGTAAGAGGCGTAAAGATGAAAATATTGCTTTTATCCTGCTGTGCTCCTTGTTGTTGTGCGGTGATTGAGAAAATGGCGCGGGAGGAATATGATTTTGCGGTAGCATTTTATAATCCCAATATTGTTCCCGCAGCAGAATATGAGAAAAGAAAAGACGAAAACCTGCGTTTGTGTCAAAAATGGGGGATTCCGTTTGTTGAGCTGGAATATGATAACGAGCGCTGGTGTTCGGAGATAAACGGGTTGGAAAATGAACCGGAACGCGGTCGTCGCTGCGATGTCTGTTTTTATATGAGGTTGAAACGAGTGATGCGCTATGCTAAAGACAACAGTTTTGATGCCGTTGCTTCGGTGCTTGGCGTTTCGCGTTATAAAGACTTGGCACAGGTGAACAGGGCAGCAGCCAAAGCTTCGGAAGAAAGCGGGGTGCCTTATGTGGAAATTGAGGGGAGAAAAGGCGGTATGCAGGACCGTCGGCAGCAGTTGATCTGTGAGTTGGGACTGTATTCGCAGGATTATTGCGGCTGCAAACCGCGCGTAAGGTAGTTCTAAGCTAAGGCAAAGAAGTATAATTGCTGCACGCAAAGGCTGCACAAACCTGACGGCGGGGCTGTTGAAATGGGCTGCAACCACCTGCTGATGCGGACGTTCAAATCATAAAAAACACCGAGACTGTTATGTCCGGTGTTTTTTAGTGTAACAAAAAAATGTTAGATACCTTCCAGCATTTGCTTTTTGTCTTCCAACAGCATTTCTATGGAAAATGTTTCACAAATGTTGTAGGAACGTTGAGTTGCACCGACAGCAATGTGGTTGGTCAGCTGCATTGGGATCGTACGCTCGGTCCATTTGATCCAGTCGGCCTGGCCGTTGTATTTGGCGGCCAAATCGGCAAGACAATATGGCGGGAATTTTTCCAGCAGTTCTTCCATGCCGCGATCAATCATTCGTGCATATTTCCCGACCGAGGAATCGTGGATAAAATCGGCGATGCCTTTTTCTTTCAAAGCTGTCCAAATCTTGGGGCGGCGGTTGAGCGGGCGCTTTTCCCATTTGTTGCCGTTCGGCAGGTGTTCGGGGATCAGCACAAACAGCCGCTCAATATCGGCGTGAGATACGACCAGCAGCCGTCGGCTCCAACCGCAGACGAGTTTGAATCTGTCAAATATTTCAAACAGGCCGTAGCTGTTTTCTTCCACGCTGTTGAGGCAGATAAACAGAAAATTGATCATGGCTTTTTTTTCGCTGATGCCGTAATGTTTAATATTTTCCAATTTTCTGTCGGTCAGTTCAAAACAGCGGGTAAGG
>CABUAP010000077.1 GCA_902489675.1 uncultured Azospirillum sp.
AGAAAGCAGCATTTTGAGCCAAGGTGCTGTTAATAAAAGCCAGAAAGGCTATCGCAGTTTTGCAAATTGTCGTTTAAGCCTTTCGGCGGGTCAGAAACAAATACTTGGCAAGAGGGATTATTGTTTAAGAGCCAGTTTTTTAGAGTGCTGCCGATAAAACCGCAGCCGACGATACCGATATTCATACTTTTTTCCTTGACTGAAAAAAATTAAAACCACCTGAAACAGGTGGTCGGGGAGTTCGAAAATCATACCCATGAGTTGACTCTTTCAGTCTTTAAGCTTGACGCTCTGAACATACACTAAAAGCTCCCCGACCGGCAATATAGGCAAGGGATAGAATAACGGTGCATAAATACGCACAATTTAACGATGCTTTATGCACCGCATGGGATAAGGCTTTCGACAGCCCCGCACCTTTTTCAGGCACTAAAATGTCCTTATTGCGGACATTTCATAAAGGAAACTAGCATAATTAATATAGGTTTTCAATGTCAAAATAAAAGGGTTGTTAATTTATAAAAATATATTTTTCGCCGGCAGATGAAAAATGCTCCGGCTTTTGCAAGCGGGAGCATTAAGATAGAGGAAAAATTATCAGACGTATTTTCCGGCGTCTATGAACTTTGTGATTTGTTCGTCGGTCAAAGGAAGCCGTTCTGTTTGCCAAATCCAATAGCTGCCGTATTTACGGACTTTGGCATCGGCAGACGAAAATTTTCGTTTGAGCCGATAAACGTTTTTGCGGGAGCCTATATAGGCATTTTCCAATTCACTGTTTCCCTGTAATACAATATTCCGCTTAAACATTTTTTGGAGAGCGGCAACTGTTGACGAGAGATCTTCCGTTTTTATATTAAAACGCAGCGTTTGGATGATGGTTTCTTGTTTTAAAAACTGCAAAAGCTGAGAAATGCCGGCATTGCCTTGCCAGAATAAATCAACATTGTGCCGAACCAAACCGCCAAATTTTTTTTGTAATCGGTATACGATATATCTGCTTCCGATACAGATGCTGCTGTTTGCGGTTGTTAAAATGATGTTTGCGGATACAAAACGCGCAATTTTTTCGACATTTTGGTTGAAGATTTCACTTTCTTTGTTGAGGGTGATTTGTTTCGAGCTATAAAATATAGCCTGATCTACCGCTTTGATAATTTGTTCTTTTTCCATATACTTAATTGTTTATATAAATAATTTTTTAATCAGCGGTTGATAATAGATTTTTTTTGTCTGTTGTCAAATAAAAAAAGACCGGGAAATTCCGGTCTTAGGTAAAAGACAGGGTAAAAATTTATGCGGCAAGTCGGCAGATTTCGGCGCGCAGTTCATCAATACCGAAGCCTTTTTCCGAGCTGGTGGCAATGATATCGACATAAGCCGCCGCGTGTTTTGCTATTTCTGCTTGAGTTTCTTTAAAAACTTTAGTTAGGGCCGCTGCGGAGATTTTATCGCTCTTGGTAAGAATAATCTGGTAGGTGACGGCTGCTTTATCCAGCATTTCCATAATTTCACGATCCACTTTTTTGATTCCGTGGCGGGAATCGATCAGCAGAAATACTCTTTTCAAATTGACCCGTCCCTGCAGATAGGCAGAAATCATTTTCTGCCATTGTTTTACCATGTTTTCCGGCGCTTTGGCAAAACCATAACCGGGCAGATCGACCAAAAACAGTTTATCGGCCAGATTAAAATAGTTCAGCTGCTGAGTGCGTCCCGGGGTGTTGGAGGTTTTGGCCAGCCCTTTGCGCCCGGTCAGCGCATTGATCAGGCTCGATTTGCCGACGTTGGAACGGCCGGCAAAAGCAATTTCTTCCATGCCGTTATCAGGGGGCAGTTGGCTCAAAGAAGCAACGCCAAGCACAAAAGCGCAAGTTGAACCCGGCAATTTGCGTCCGGCATCAAGCTCTTCTTCGCCGTAAAGAGGATTTAGGTTTTCCATGGTTTATTTTCCCTCGTTCTTTTTGGCGATGGCTTTTTGCTGGATAATCGAAAGGATATTGGAAAGTGTCCAATAGATAACCAGACCGGAAGCAAAATGTCCCATCATAAACATGAATATCAGCGGCAGCAGGGCAAACATCCTTGCCTGATCTTTGTTGGTGGGAGTCGGGTTGAGTTTTTGCTGGACATACATGGTCAGCCCCATGATGATCGGCCAGACGCCGATATCGAGAAAACCGGGAATCGGTAAATGGGTTATAACCGATAAAGTCAACGGATCGGGCGCCGAAAGATCTTTGATCCAGCCGATGAACGGTGCGTGGCGGATTTCGATGGCGATATTTAAAACCTTATACAACGAGAAGAAAACCGGGATTTGGATCAGCATCGGCAGACAACCGGCGGCCGGGTTGATTTTTTCGCGTCGATAAAGTTCCATCGTTTCCTGTTGGAGTTTGACTTTGTCGTCGTATTTTTCCTGCAGTTCTTTCAATTTCGGCTGAATTTTTTTCATTTTCGCCATGCTTTCGTACGATTTGTTGGCGATCGGGAACATAAACAACCGGAGCAGGGCGGCAAACAGCAAAATAGCCCAGCCCATGTTGCCGATGATGCCGTAAAGAAAATCGAGAATATAAAAGAACGGTTTGGTCAGGAAATAATACCAGCCGAAATCTACGGCTAAGTCAAATTTGGGGATATGGTGACTTGAGGTATATTTATCCAGCAATTTAATTTCTTTGGCGCCGGAATAAAGCATGATCTGATCGGAACCGACAGAGCCGGCCGCGATGGTTACCGGAGCGCCGACAAAGTCGGTTTGGTAAAGGTTTTCGCCGGTTTTGCCGAATTTGACCCGGCTTTCGCCATCGTTGTTCAAAACAATGGCGGAGAACCAGTAGCGATCGGAAAAGCCCATCCAGCCGCCGGTGGTTGTAAATTCTTTATTTTCGTCTTTCAGATCGTCGTATTTGATTTCTTCCAAGGTGCTGTCAATTACGCCGATCAAACCTTCGTGAACGACACCGCGGCCGCCGATGGCGCCGGGAGCGCGGGCGATCAGTCCGTAGGGGAAAAGGGTGATGTTTTTATCGGTATTGTTTTCAACCGATTGGTTGATGGTGAACAAGTAGTTTTCATCAAGAGAGATTTTGGTGATGAACTTTAGTCCTTGGCCGTTGTCCCATTCTAATACGATCGGCGTTTTTTCCGTCAGTTCTTTGCCCTTAACCGTCCACAAAGTGTCGGCACCGGGCAGTCGGACAGAATTGTCGGAAGCCAGCCAGCCGAATTCGGCATAATAAGGATTGGTGGTTTTGGCCGGTGTCAGCAGTTCCACATCGGGACTGTCCGGGGAAAGGGTTTGTTTATATTTTTCCAGCCACAAATTATCAATACGGAACCCGCGGGTGCGGAAAGAACCGGTCAGGGCCGGCGTCTGGATGCGAACGGAAGGGTTGGCGGCAACCGCTTCTTCGGGAGAAAGAAAAACGACTTCTTTGGTTTGGTCAGATGCCCCTTCTGCGGTTTGGACGGCGGTTGTTTCCTGTTCCGGCAGGCTGACGCTGACTTGCGGCGCAGACTTATTCTCCTGTTTGAAGAAAAAGTAATTGGTAGCGAAAATGAGGATCAGAGAAATGATAATTGCCGCATAAAAGCTTTTAATATCTTCGTTCATTGTTGTCGTTTTCCTAAAAAATTTATTATCACACGAATATAGCAGTATTTACTATCAATGCAAGTTTTTATCGTTTTTTTGCCAGGAGCATTTTGGCGGTACCGGATCAAAGCCTGATCCGCCCCACGGATGGCAGCGCAAAAGCCGCCTGGTACCGAGCCACAGTCCTTTTATGACGCCGTGCGTTTCAATGGCTTCCAGCATATATTGCGAGCAGCTGGGTTGAAAACGGCAGCTGTGCGGTAAAAGCGGGGAAATAATTTTTTGATAGAATTTAATTGGCAGCAGGAACGGGAGTTTGATTATCCGCTTGAGCATGATCTGTATCTCCGTTTAATTGCTGATTGAGTTTTTTGACACCGTATTGCAAATCACGGCAAATGTCTTTGAAATCGGCATCGGCCGTACTGTAACGGGCAATTAGAACATAATCGGCGTTTGGGAGCGCCCATTTGCCGAAAGATAATGCCGCCGCGGCACGAAGCCGCCGACGGCAACGATTTCTTACAACGGCTTTACCGATTTTTTTTGTTGTTGTGTACCCGATCCGTGCGCCTTCAATACTTTCTTCCTGACGAAGAGCGGCCTGAATAACGATAGTTCGGGTTGGTATAGAAATACCCGATTTTGCCGCACGGACAAAATCTTTGCGTTTTTTCAGCTTAAAAAAAATCGGCATCTGCCTAAACCTTAGGCAGACAGTTTGGCGCGTCCTCTGGCTCTGCGGGCTGCTAAAACTTTGCGGCCGCCCTGAGTGGCCATACGGGTACGAAAGCCGTGACGACGAGCTCTGACTAATTTGGAAGGTTGATAAGTACGTTTCATTTTATTTCTCCGGTTTATTATTGGTTATTTAAAGCCTTCTTTTATCGAAGGTCCTCGGGTTTTAGAGCTTCTTAATAACTTGTTTTTGTTTATGAGTCAATTGAAAAAAATAAATTTAGGTTATGATTTTCAGATTGCGGATATTTCCTTTTGGTTATCCTCATCGCTCTAGTTTTTACCGAATCTTGTTTCTAACCGTGGTTTTCCGGATAACTATTTCCCAGTAAACTAGAGATTCTAAATCAGTTATTAAGCTAACGGTTTGACCGCGTTCATTGGTGTGAAGCGGTGCCTAACGATACCTTGGCGTGCAACCCTATTAAAATGGGAAGAAACTGTAAGGATTGAATAAACTTCTACTGGCTAATGTAAGGGTATTAACTGTTTTGAACTTACGTTCGCCCAGCTCAAAGGCTTTGCAAGCCTGACGGTTGGGCTGGTATGGTTGTCTTATCTATCTGCTTACTCAGATGTTCAAATCATAAAAAACTTTTTGAAGGGGGATTATTAACCCCGGTTTGCAGGGTGATATCTATTGTTGTCCTTATCGCTAAAAGCTCTCTGAACCCCGGACTATCCGGGAGCCGGATATAAAAAAACACCCCCTTTTTTGAGGGGGTGTTTTTCTTGATTAATGACAATCTTATTTGATGATCTTGGATACAACGCCGGCACCAACGGTGTGGCCGCCTTCGCGGATCGCAAATCTCAAACCTTCTTCCATCGCAATCGGGTGGATCAGCTGGGCTTTCATACGAATATTGTCGCCCGGCATAACCATCTCGGTGCCTTCCGGAAGTTCTACCGAACCGGTAATATCTGTGGTACGGAAGTAGAACTGAGGACGATAGTTGTTGAAGAACGGAGTGTGACGACCGCCTTCTTCTTTCGTCAGAATGTAGCATTCGCATTCAAACTCTGTGTGCGGGGTTACGGAACCCGGAGCTGCCAATACCTGACCGCGTTCAACTTCTTCTCTCTTCGTACCGCGGAGCAATACACCGATGTTGTCGCCGGCTTCGCCCTGATCCAGGAGCTTGCGGAACATTTCAATACCGGTACAAGTGGTCTTGGCAGTCGGTTTGATACCAACGATTTCGATATCGTCGCCAACGTGGATAACACCGCGTTCTACACGACCGGTAACTACCGTACCGCGACCCGAAATTGAGAATACGTCTTCAATCGGCATCAGGAACGGTTTGTCTTTCGGACGATCCGGCTGCGGAATGTAGTCATCGACGGCTTTCATCAATTCAATAATCGATTCTTTGCCAATCTTCGGATCGCCGTCTTCCAGAACGGCCAAAGCCGAACCTTTTACAATCGGGATCTCGTCGCCCGGGAAACCATAAGAACTCAGCAGGTCGCGGATTTCCATCTCTACCAGTTCCAACAATTCCGGATCATCAACCTGATCTACTTTGTTCATGTATACGACAATCGCCGGTACGCCTACCTGACGAGCCAAAAGAATGTGCTCGCGGGTCTGCGGCATCGGGCCGTCGGCCGAACTTACTACCAAAATAGCGCCGTCCATCTGCGCAGCACCGGTGATCATGTTCTTGACATAGTCAGCGTGGCCCGGGCAGTCTACGTGGGCGTAGTGGCGGTTAGCTGTTTCATATTCTACGTGAGAGGTCGAAATGGTGATACCGCGTGCCTTTTCTTCAGGGGCCTTATCAATCTGATCGTACGCAGAAAACTGGGCGCCGCCCTGTTCTGCCAATACTTTCGTGATCGCGGCCGTCAAGGTCGTTTTACCATGGTCTACGTGACCAATCGTACCTATGTTGCAGTGCGGCTTGCTTCTTTCAAATTTCTCTTTTGCCATCTATCTGTCTTCCT
>CABUAP010000078.1 GCA_902489675.1 uncultured Azospirillum sp.
CGATGTGGTTTATATGGAAAAGTACCTGCAAAAGCCCCGTCATATCGAAATGCAGATTTTGGCAGACAAATACGGTAATGTGGTTCACTTGGGCGAACGCGACTGCTCAATCCAACGTAATAATCAGAAAGTGATCGAAGAATCTCCCTCCCCGGCCTTAAATCAGGCACAGAGAGAAGAGATCGGTGAGATCGTCCGCAAGGCTATCGCACAGATCGGCTATTTTAATGCCGGAACACTGGAGTTTTTGTACGAAGACGGTAAATTCTATTTTCTGGAAATGAACACCCGTCTGCAGGTTGAACACCCGGTCACCGAAGCCGTCAGCGGCATCGATATCGTACGCGAACAAATTCGCATCGCCAGCGGCGCTGCCCTTGGTTTCGAACAAAAAGACATCAAGTTCAACGGTCACGCGATAGAATGCCGGATCAATGCCGAAAATCCGGAAACTTTCACCCCCTGCCCCGGCAAAATTACCGAATGGCACGCGCCGGGCGGTCTGGGCGTCCGAGTAGACTCCGAAATCTACTCCGGTTATTCGATTCCGCCGTTTTATGACAGCATGATCGCCAAACTGATCGTACACGCCCCGACCCGCAACGCAGCAATCATGCGTATCCGCCGGGCTTTGGAAGAGTTTGTCATCGAAGGCGTACAGACCACAATCCCCCTGCATCAGGAAATCATCTCCCAGCAGGAATATATTGACGGGATGTACAATATCCACTGGTTGGAACATTATATGAAAGCCAAACAAAAAGACAAATAATACGCCAAATTTGCAAAACTCTCCGCTAAAAGGCGGAGAGTTTTTTTATATAAACATTCTCCCTGTCCCAACGCTTGAAATAATAGCAACAGCTAAAAAACACAGTTGATTATTATTTTAGCACGAAATCTCTTGCAAAATTTATCGACCATAATATATACATACTTTCCGGAATGTATAATTATTGACCATGAAAGTATAAATAATGAAAGAAACAATCAAAAAAATCGGAGATCTGTCCATACCGCTCATCCTCGGCATCATTGCCGCACTGTGCTGGGCCAACATCGATTCTTATTCATACAACAGCTTCATCTACAACGAACTGGCACCGGGGATCAGTTTCCATTTTTTGGTCAATGATGTTTTTCTGGTCTTGTTTTTTGGTTCGGTCGGCATCGAAATTGTGCACGGCGTAGCCCCCGGCGGCAACCTCTACCCGATCAAAAATACGGTCAGCAATCTTCTGGGAGCGCTGGGCGGCGTTCTTTTGCCGATTGCTATTTTCTTTTTGCTCAACACTTTTTGGGGATCTCCCGCATATAATAACGGTTGGGCAATTCCAACCGCAACCGACGTTGCCATTTCGCTTTTGTTTGCCCATATCATTTTTGGCAAAAAGCATCCGGCATTCACTTTTCTGCTGCTGCTCGCCATTGCCGATGATGTGGTCGGGTTGGCCATTATTGCCCTTTTTTATCCCGACCCCGAACTGCCGGTTGATCCGCGCTGGCTGTCACTGGTATTTGCCGCCGTTGCCATCGCCTGGCTTCTCAATAAATACAAAATCCGCAACTACTGGATCTACCTTCTGACCGGCATTTTATCCTGGATCGGCCTGCACGAGGCCAATATGCACCCCTCATTGGCGCTGATTTTCATTATTCCGTTCATCCCTCACGAGGCAGAACCCGGCAAAGAGCGCTGCCAAACCGAACTGGACCGTTTTGAAGCGGATTTCAAACCGATTGTCGATTACGGCCTTTTCTTCTTCGGCCTCAGTAACGCCGGCGTTGTTTTTTCCAGCATTTCGGTTTTAACCATGATCATCTTTATCGCTCTGCTTGCCGGCAAAACTTTCGGTATCTACGCAATGGTCAAATTTGCCGCTTTGTTCAAATTCAACATTAACAGCGCTATTACCAACCTTGACTTACTGCTGCTCAGCATGACCGCCGGCATCGGCTTGACCGTTTCGCTGTTCATTGCCGAAATTGCCTATACCGATACCGTAATCGGCGATGCCGCCAAAATGGGCGCCTTGTTCAGTCTGTTTAACGGTTTTATCGCCTTGATCATAGCCAAACTGATCCGCAAAAAACCGGATATCGAACATATTTAACGACGCTACCATAAAAAAGGCGCCAAATTATGGCGTCTTTTTTGCTTTTATTGCCCCGATATTAACATTTTATTTTCTTTTTCGTTTTAAAATATTTTATTATTTGGTTTATTGAGAATAAAAATGTTTTCCGTTCGTAAAAGTTTTTACCTTTTTTCCTGTATCTGCCTGCTAGGCATCGCCGGCAGCGCTCAGGCGCGCCTAACCCCGTCCAGTATTGTTATCGATGCCAAAAGCGGCGAAGTCTTGGCAGCAAAAAATCCGAACGCCGTCCGTCATCCGGCCTCCCTGACCAAACTGATGACACTTTATATCACTTTCGAAGCTTTGGAAAAAGGCGTGATCAAACTGGATGACGAATTGCCCGTTTCCCGAACTGCAGCTAACCGCTCACCCTCGCGTTTGGGGCTAAAAGCCGGACAAACAATTAAAGTCGAAACCGCCATCGAAGCTCTGATCATCAAATCTGCCAATGACTGCGCCACCGTTTTGGCTGAAGGACTTGGTTACAGCGAAGCCAAATTTGCCGAAAAGATGACCGAAATCGCCAAAGCGCTCGGCATGAAAAATACGGTATTCAAAAACGCTTCCGGACTGCCCAACCGCAAACAGGTCACCACGGCTCGCGACATGGCAACGCTTGCCGCCGCCGTCTATTTTCACTTTCCGCAGTATTATGATCTCTTTGCCCGCAAGGAATTTACTTACGATGGCAAAACTTATTATACCCACAATCATTTGCTAAAAAAATTTGAAGGCGCCGACGGGATGAAAACAGGTTTTATCGCCTCTGCCGGTTTTAATATCGTGACTTCTGCCCAACGGGACGGCGAACGGGTCATTGCCGTCACCATGGGTCACAATACGCAGGAAGAACGTGATCGCACGGCAGCCCGGTTGATGGAACAGGGGTTTGACAAACTTGCCGCAAATCATGCCCCCGAAGCAACAACTACTTATGTCAAATTTGAAAGCAAAGATTTTTCGCTTGATACGCTGATGGAACAGGATAACGAGCCAAAAGCCGAAACGCCGCAGGATCCCGAAGCACTGTGGGCTGTACAGATCGGCGCTTTCAGCAACTATGCCAAAGCCAGGGTTTACGCCCAGAAAATCCGCCGGCGTTTCGAAGAGCTGAGCTGCCGGAATGTTAAGGTTGAACCGGCCGAAACCAATTCTATCATCGTCTATCGTTCCAAACTGGTCGGGCTGAACAAAAATGATGCGCATGAAATTTGTAAAGATTTGCAAAAAGAAAACAAGTCGTGTATGGTCATTCCGACAAGTACTAACCCACAACTAATGATGGCGGAAAAATAAAAAATGAACGCATCCAAAGCACATGTGATCGTTGTCAGCAACGAAAAAGGCGGTACCGGCAAATCTACAATCTCCATGCATCTGGCGGTTAAACTGATGCAGGAAGGTTTTCGCGTGGCCGTTGTCGATATGGACGGCAGACAAAGCACGCTCAGCCACTATCTGGAAAATCGCCGCCGCTTTTGCCAAGAAAACAAACTGGGACTGCCGATTCCCGAACTGTTGACCGTCACGCCGGCGGAAGATCCAAAGCTTTTTGACACTCATCGGGAACAAGCGGCCGAAAATATCAACGCCTTGCTGCCGGCTTTTGATGCTGTTATTATCGACACCCCCGGCAATAAAAATTATCTTTTTGAAGAAGCGCACAAATTTGCGGATACATTGATTACGCCGATGTCCGACAGCCTGATCGATTTAAACGTTATTGCCGAAATTGATTTTGCCCATCCCGACGCGCGCCATGCCGGCCGCTATGCCCAATATATCTGGGACGTCAAAAAATATCTGGCTGCACGAGGCAAACCGATGCTTAACTGGATCGTGGTCGGCAACAAAATCTCCTCGCTCAACTCCCGCAACAAAAATCAGGTTTTCGGCTATTTGGAAAAAGCGGCCAAAACATATGGTTTTCGCGTAGCGCCGGCCATCCGCGACCGTGTCATCTATAAAGAATTGTTTTTGCAGGGGCTGACGGTTCTCGATCTTAGCCAAGATGCCCTGAAATGCCGCTTGAGCGTTTCTCATATTGCCGCCAAACAGGAAATTAAGAGCTTGGCCGAATTTATCTGCCCTTAAAACCTCAATCTTTAAAACACCGACACCGCAAACCTTAAAAAATAGCAGTTAGTAAAACCAAGCTTTCTCTTGAGTTGACACCAAACGGTGTTAAATTGAAAAACATCATATCAACACGCATTTTTAAGGAGAGATTATGATAAAAGTTATTTCCACAACGCCCTATACCGATCAAAAAATGGGTACCGCGGGGTTAAGAAAGAAATCTAAAGTGGTGATGCAGGAACACTACTTTGAAAATTTTCTGCAAAGCATTTTTAATACCATCAACCCGGCCGGCAAAACTTTTGTCGTCGGCGGCGACGGTCGTTTTTATAACGACATTGCCATCCAAAAACTGATCAAAATGGCTGCCGCTAACGGTGTAAAAAAGCTGATTATCGGCCAAAACGGTTTTCTGTCCACCCCGGCCTCGTCTAACATGATTTTGAAAAATCATACCGACGGCGGTTTTGTTCTTTCGGCCTCCCACAATCCGGGCGGCGAAAACGGTGACTTCGGCATCAAATTTGCAACCGAAACCGGCGGCCAATGCTCCAGTCAGGTCAGCGACCAGATCTTTGCCAACAGCAAAAGCATTTCCGAATTCAAAACCGTTGATGCCGCCGATGTTGATTTGAGCCGCATCGGCAGCACGATGCTTGAAGGTATGGAAATCCAAATTGTCGACCCAATCAACGACTATGTTGAACTGATGGAAAAAATCTTTGATTTTGAACAGATCAAAAAAATGTTTGCAAATGGGTTCACCATGCGTTTTGACGCTATGAACGCCGTCACCGGTCCTTATGCCATCCGCATTTTTGAGGAAATCCTCGGCGCGGCCAAAGGTTCGGTCTTAAACGCCGTACCCAAACCCGATTTCGGCGGACTGCATCCGGATCCGAATTTGGTTTATGCCAAAGAATTGGTCGATATCATGTATGCCGACAATGCGCCGGACTTTGGCGCCGCCAACGACGGCGACGGCGACCGCAATATGATTCTCGGCAAAAAATTCTTTGTCACCCCAAGTGACAGTCTGGCCATTTTGACCGACAACTACAATCTGATCCCGGCTTATAAGGACGGCATTTACGGCGTTGCCAAATCGATGGCAACCTCAACGGCCGTGGCGCGCGTTGCTTCTGCCCGCAACATCGGCTATTACGAAGTACCGACCGGTTGGAAATACTTTGTCAACCTGATGGATTCCAAACGCATCACCTTCTGCGGTGAAGAAAGCTTCGGCACCGGTTCCAGCCATATCCGCGAAAAAGACGGTATCTGGGCGGTTCTGTTCTGGCTGAACATTATTGCCGCCACCGGAAAAAGCGTAGAAGAAATCACCCGCGAACACTGGCGGAAATACGGCCGCAGCTATTATCTGCGTTTTGACTTTGACGGCATACCGACCGACATCGCCAATCAGCTGATGAATGACCTTGAAGCCAAACTGCCCTCATTGAACGGACAAAAACTCGGTTCTTATGAAGTCAGCAAAGCCGAAACATTTGTCTATAACGATCCGGTTGATCATTCTTCAACCGCCAACGGTTTGCGGATCCTTTTTGCTGACGGCTCGCGGATTGTTTACCGCCTGTCGGGAACATCATCCAGCGGCGCCACCTTGCGCGTTTATATCGAAAAATTCAGCCGCGAGAACACGGCCGCCGAACCGCGACAGATGGTTGACGAGCTGCTCAAAATTGCTGCCGAACTGGCCGAAATCGAAAAACGCACCGGCAAAAAAGAGGCCGATGTAACGACTTAGGATCATTTCCCGGATGCTGCAGAATATTAAAATTTCCCGGCCGGACAGGCTTTTGCAAAAAAGACTGATCGGATTGGCGTATGCTTTGGTTGCTCTGACCGCTTCGCTGATCATATCCATTCTTGTTCCGCAGCATCTGATTTTATTTTTATGTCTGACCGCGGCAATTACCTTATTTGCTTTGGTGTTGTCGTTGCTCACCTTAAAAGCCGGGGAAAAGGCCA
>CABUAP010000079.1 GCA_902489675.1 uncultured Azospirillum sp.
AATGGTTGAAAAAAGACCCCAATGGCAAACTTCCGAAAAACAAGGCCAATCAGGCTTTGTATCCTCCTGCTTTGGTCGCAACACAAAAAAACCGCCTAAAGGCGGCTTATTGGTCGGGACAGACGGATTCGAACCATCGGCATCTTGCTCCCAAAGCAAGCGCTCTACCAGGCTGAGCTATGTCCCGTTATTAAGGAATTTATTTGTATAATAATATCTCACGGGCTTTGTCCGCCCTGCTTGTCCTGTAACTTTTGACCCAAAGCATCATTATGATTACTTAGCAAGACTCACCTGCGGTACGGTTACAATATTTAGCCCGTAAAAAATTATTTTGCAACATATTTTTCAGTTTCTACCCAACAAACCGTGATCATTAAAACTGAAAACTAAGTTTTTGCTGACAATAAAATGATCAATAAGGCGGATATCTACCGCCGACAATGCTTCCGCTATTTTTCTCGTCACTTCTATATCCGCACGCGAAGGCGTTACATCGCCGGAGGGATGATTATGTACCAGTATCAGCGCAGTTGCGCCTTTTAAAACTGCAGAGCGCATCACCTCTCCGGGATGAATGGCAACCGCATTAACACTGCCCCGCTGTTGAACTTCTTCACCGATAATCCGATTTTTGGCATTAAGAAAAATGACGCGAAATTCTTCCCGATCCTTATAGCCGGAAGCTGCGCGGCAATATTCAATAATCGCGTCATAACTGGTCAAGACCGGCGCTTCGGTTGCGCTCAACTTTTGCCAAGTCATTCTCAGCGCAGCCTCTCGCACAATCCGAAACACCAAAATTGTATTTTCTTTCAATCCGTTGAAAGTTATCAGCTTATCATCCGAAGCAAACAGAACTTCGGCAAAACTGCCAAATTCCTTAACCAATGCTTTTGCCAGCGGTTTTGTATCTTTTCTCGGGATAGCCAAAGTCAACAGCAGTTCCAGCATTTCGTAATCTGCCATATCTCCGCCGCCGCCAATTTTAAAACGTTCTTTCAATCGTTGGCGATGACCGATATAATCCGGAGTTTCTTCACTCATGTTGATCCTATTTATAAGGCGGTTTGTCTAAGCCTTTCGGGGAATAAGTAAAGACTTCAAATCCGTCTTTGGTTACCCCGAGAGAATGCTCAAATTGGGCACTAAGCGATTTATCGCGGGTGACTGCCGTCCAGCCGTTAGACATGATAAAACCGTCTTTCTTGCCGATATTGATCATCGGCTCAATGGTAAAGAACATTCCTTCTTCCATCACCGGCCCGGTTCCCTTGCGGCCGCAGTGCATCACGTTCGGACTATCGTGGAAAACGCGTCCCAATCCGTGTCCGCAGAACATATCAACGACAGAATAGCCGTATTTGTGCGCATATTCTTCAATCACCGCGCCGATATCGCCGAAATGTGCTCCCGGACGCACCACCTCAATACCGCGCATCATGCACTCATAGGTAACATCACACAGACGGGTCGCTTTCAACTTGGGTTTGCCGGCATAATACATCCGGCTGGTATCTCCGAACCAGCCGTCAAGAATAACCGTCACATCAATATTTAAGATATCACCGTCTGCCAGTTTGCGGTCATCGGGGATCCCGTGGCAAATAACATGGTTGATCGAAATACAAGTTGATTTCGGATAGCCGTGGTACCCCAGACACGCCGGGATGGCACCGTGTTCTTCGATATATTTGCGGCATAAATCATCAAGTTCGCCGGTGGTGACGCCAACCGTTACATAATCGGTGATATAGTCCAAAACTTCTGCCGCGAGTTTTCCGGCGCGACGCATTTTTTCAAAATCTTCCGGATTGTAAACCACAATCCCGTCTTTGGTTTTTCTTGTCAATTCAGCGCTCCTTATTTATACTTTTCGTTGTTATATTTACACCTGCGGTCTTTTTTTTGCAACAGCTTTTCTTGAATATCCGCATTTATCGCTTATATCACTAATCAAAAAGGAGAAAAACAATGGCTGACGTACGCAGATTTCTTTATTGCCTTTTCATGACTATTCTCACGCTCATAGTCGGATCATACTTCAACTATTCCGGCGTAAGAACCTGGTATCAGGAAATGGAAAAACCGCTGCTGACGCCGCCGGATTATGTGTTCCCGATTGCCTGGATACTGATTTATTTGTTGATGACCGTTGCTTTTTATCTGGCTTTTACCAATGCGCCGGCCAAACAGGACACTGCCCGTACCAATACCTTTTTTATCAATCAGCTGTTTTTGCAGATTTTATGGACATTTTCCTTTTTTTACACCGGTTACACCGGTTTGGCTCTGATTATCGTGATCATACTCGATATTATCGTTTTTAAAAGCATTTACTGGTTTTTCCGCATATCGCCGGTTTCTGCCTGGCTGCTGGTTCCGTATCAGGGATGGCTGCTGCTTGCAACCTGGCTTAATGCCAACTTTGTTTATCTGCACGGATACACAATAAATTTTTAATAATTTTTACCAATTTTCTATAGACATATAAAGAAGATTGCATTAAAAGTTAGGGTTAGTTTTTTGACATCCCTTTAATATATGTATTTGGAAAGAAATTGGTTATGACGACAACCGTAAATCAGATTAGAAGCACATTTCTCAACTATTTTGCCAAGAACGGACACAAAGTTGTCCCGTCATCCCCGCTTGTACCCGACAACGACCCGACATTGATGTTCACCAACTCAGGTATGGTACAGTTCAAAAACATTCTTGCCGGCAACGAAACTCGTGATTATACCCGCGCCACCTCATCACAAAAAAGCGTACGCGCCGGCGGCAAACACAATGACCTTGACAGTGTTGGATACGACGTCCGCCATCATACTTTTTTTGAAATGCTCGGCAATTTTTCTTTCGGCGACTATTTTAAAGAAGGTGCCATCAGCTATGCTTGGGAGCTTTTGACCAAATATTTTGACATTCCGACCGAAAAACTGGCAGTTACCATTTACCATAATGATGAAGAAGCCTATAATTTGTGGAAAAAAATCTCCGGCCTGCCGGATGACCGAATCATCCGCATTGCAACCAAAGACAACTTTTGGCAAATGGGCGATACCGGTCCCTGCGGCCCCTGCTCCGAAATTTTTTATGACCACGGACCGGAAGTTTGGGGCGGCCTGCCCGGCACACCGGAAGAAGACGGCGATAGGTTTATCGAAATTTGGAATCTGGTGTTTGATCAGTTTGAAGACTTGCCTGACGGAAGCCGTATTAACCTAAAAAAACCGTCAATCGATACCGGTATGGGCTTGGAGCGGATTGCCGCCATTTTGCAAGGCGTTCATTCCAATTTTGATATTGACCTTTTCCAAAATCTGATTAAGTCGATTGCAGATATTGCCAATTCCGACCCCGAAGGGCCGCTCAAAGCCTCCCACAACGTTATTGCAGACCATTTGCGTTCGGCCGCTTTTCTGATTGCCGACGGCGTGCTGCCTTCCAACGAAGGGCGCGGCTATGTCTTGCGCCGGATCATGCGCCGGGCGATGCGTCATGTCCACCTGCTGGGGGTTAAAGAGCCGATGATGTACAAGCTGCTGCCCTCTTTGCAACAGGAAATGGGCGAGGCCTATCCCGAACTTTACCGGGCGGAAGCATTGATCACGGAAACATTAAAAACCGAAGAAGGAAAATTTATCCGCACATTGGAAAAAGGCCTGCGCCTTTTGGATGAAGAAACCGCCGATTTGAATGCCGGCGACACTCTGCCCGGCAAAACAGCCTTCAAACTCTATGATACCTATGGTTTTCCGCTTGACCTGACGCAAGATGCGCTCAAAGCCAAAAACATTTCCGTTGACACCGACGGATTTGACAAGGCTATGGAACAGCAGCGTGCCGAAGCCCGTAAAAACTGGGCCGGTTCCGGTGACGAAGGGGTAGAAAAAATCTGGTTTGAAATATTTGACAAACTGGGCAAAAGCGAATTTCTCGGCTACAGCTGCACCAAAGCCGACGGCCAAATTACCGCACTGGTACAAAACGGTCAGCCGGTTAAAAATGTCTGCGACAGCGAATTTTACCTGATTGCCAATCAAACGCCGTTCTACGGTGAGTCCGGCGGTCAGGTCGGCGATATCGGCCATATTATCGGTAAGAATTGCACGGTTGAAGTCACCGACACCAAAAAGAAAATCGACGGTATGATTGTTCACTGCTGCAAAATGACGGAGGGAAAAATCAGTGTCGGTGACATTGCTTCATTTGAAGTCGATGAAGAAAACCGCAACAAGATCCGCGCCAACCACTCGGTTACTCACTTGCTGCATCGTGCCCTGCGCGATATCCTCGGCGATCATGTAACCCAAAAAGGTTCTTATGTTTGCGCCGGACGTGCTCGTTTTGACATTTCTCACCCCAAACAGATCAGCAACGAAGAACTGCGCAAGGCAGAAGATATGGTCAACGAAGCGGTTCGCAAAAACTATCAGACGGTTACCCGCGTCATGACCCCGGATGAGGCGATCAAAATCGGCGCTATGGCGTTATTTGGCGAAAAATACGGCGAAACGGTACGAGTTGTCAGCATGGAAAACGACAATGAAGTATTTTCGCGTGAACTTTGCGGCGGAACACACGTTCGTTCCACCGGCGATATCGGATATTTTAATATCATCGGCGAAAGCGCCGTTGCCGCCGGTATCCGTCGAATTGAGTTTGTGACCGGACACGCGGCAGAGCAATATGCGCAGGATGTTGAAGACAAGTTGCATCATATCAGCCAAATTTTAAAAACAAATACCAACGACTTGGATGCAAGAATTAATCTTTTACTTGAGGATAAAAAGCGCTTAGAAACAGAAATTTTAAATCTGAAAAAACAGTTTGTCAGCCATAAAACCGCTGATAACCAGGATAAAATCGAAACGGTTAACGGCATCAAATTTGTCGCTAAACAGATTGACAATGTTCAGGCCAAAGAACTGAAGGCTTTTGTCGATGAGATCAAAGAACAAATCAAAAGCGGTGTTATCGCCCTGTTCTCTTGCAATGAAGGAAAAGTTTCCGCTGTTATCGGCGTTACCGATGACCTGACGGGTAAATACTCTGCGGTCAGCCTAATCAAAACCGTGGCTCCGTTTATCGGCGCTGCCGGCGGCGGCGGACGTCCGGATATGGCGCAGACCGGCGGTGCGGATATTTCCCGCATTAATGAAGCTATTGCCGCACTGCGACAGAGTATGTAATATTTTTAACATAGGGTAAAAGGATGTTCAAGCCGCTCAAAATACCGGTCAAATTTAAAAAGATCAATCTGAGAAACCGCTATTGGCAGGCTCAGGATTATCATTTGCGTGATTATTTACACACTTTTACCCGCCAGTTGAAAGTTGATGTTAACAAATCTTTCCGTCGTGAATTGTACCGCAAACTGATTCATCTCAGTTCGCTTTGGATTCCGCTGACAATATATTTCATTCGTGAAGAGATTGCCATAGCAGTCTTTGCCACTATATTTGTCGGCAACGGTTTGCTTGAATACGGAAATTTCAAAAAATGGAAATGGGCGAGGATACTTTTCGGCCGCCTGTTTTCACGCACGTTGCGCAGCAAGGAAAGCGCACGCGCACGTTTTCAATTCAGCGGTTCTATGTATGTGATGGCGGCTGCCGTTGTCTGCACCATCTTTTTCACCAAAATCGTCGCTGTTATTTCGATGATGGTTATGTTGGTGTCGGATGCCTGCTCGGCTTTGTTTGGCAAGGCTTACGGCACCCGCCAGATATATCCGCACAAATCTTTGGAAGGCACCACCGCTTTTTTTGTCAGCGCACTTTTAATTAATATGTTATTTCATAATTTGGAACCGTTCGGCTATGCCAGTGTGATTGCCTGCATTTTTGCCACGCTGGCAGAGGTTTATGAAGACAAAACCCGGATCGACGACAATCTGGCAATTCCGCTTGCTGTCGGTCTGACCTTAACATTTCTCAATTAATAAATATCCCCCGGTAAATCGGGGGATAAAATTTAGTCTCCGAAAGCTCGATCAATATTAAAACTGTAGCTAACAGTGTTTTGATACTGCAGCAAAAAAGGATCATTTTTTTGCTATAATTTTTCTTCACCTCTCTTTTTTTCTAACTTGTTGATAATCTCGCAATCTTCTTGAACTTAATTTTTCTTCATTGTACTTTT
>CABUAP010000080.1 GCA_902489675.1 uncultured Azospirillum sp.
AGTGAGCCAGAGAAGCGTCAACCGCGGCAAAGTTCTTCTGAACAATAGCATCGCCTTTCTTGCTGTAGGTCTTCTTGATTGCGTTCTTGATCTGTGCAATCGCCTCGTCTTTCGGCAAAATGTTGGAAATAGCAAAGAAACAGGTCTGCATAACCGTGTTAATACGCTGTCCCATACCGGTTTCGCGAGCAACTTCAATTGCATTGATGCTGTAGAAATTCAGCTTTTTGGCAATGATTTCTTCCTGAACTTCGATCGGCAGGTGATTCCAGACTTCTTCGGCCGCATAAGGCGCGTTCAGCAGGAAAGTGGCGCCTGGTTTGGCGATCTTCAGGATATCTACCTTGTTCATAAATGGGAACTGGTGGCAGGCAACAAAGTCTGCTTTGTTGATCAAATAAGCCGATTTAATCGGATTATCCGAAAAACGCAGGTGTGATGTGGTCATTGAGCCCGATTTGCGGGAGTCATAAACAAAATAACCCTGACCGTATTTACCGGCATCTTCGGCAATGATTTTGATCGAGTTCTTGTTGGCGCCGACCGTACCGTCTGCCCCCAAACCGTAGAACACGGCGCGGACAACATCTTTGGGCTCGGTATCGATTGAATCGTCAAAAGCAAGCGATTTATGAGTAACATCATCGGTAATACCGACGGCAAAACCGTTAACCGACTTGGCGGCAAAACCGTTGTCAAATACGGCTTTGACCATACCCGGGGTAAATTCTTTGGATGATAAACCATAGCGGCCGCCGACAATTTTCGGCATATTGGCAATTTCACCGTTGGCAAAAGCCTGAGTAAGCGTTGCAACAACATCCAAATACAACGGTTCGCCGATTGAACCGGATTCTTTGGTACGATCAAGAACAGAAACAACTTTAACCGTCTTCGGCAAAGCCTTCAGGAAAGACTTTTCAGGGAACGGACGATACAAGTGAACTTTCAAAACGCCCAATTTAGCGCCTTCGGCATTCAGATAATTAATGGTTTCTTCAACCGTTTCGGCGCCCGAACCCATAATAACGATAACCTGTTCGGCATCGGCAGCACCGGTATAATCAACCACATGATACTGACGGCCCGAAATTTTGGCAAACTTGTCCATTTCTTCCTGAACGATTCCCTCAACCTTATCATAATAAGGATTGCAGGCTTCTCTGCCCTGGAAGAACACGTCCGGGTTCTGAGCGGTACCGCGGATAACCGGCGCTTCCGGACGCAGAGCGTGCTTGGCGTTAAAGGCATAATCCACACCTTCGAGCATTGCTCTCAGATCGTCATCGGACAGCACTTTGATTTTTTTGATTTCGTGAGAAGTGCGAAAACCGTCAAAGAAGTGCATGAACGGAACGCGCGAACGCAGGGTCGAAGTCTGAGCGATTGCGGCCATATCGTGAGCTTCCTGAACCGAGTTGGAAGCCAGCATGGCAAAACCGGTCTGACGGCAGCTCATAACGTCGGTATGATCGCCAAAGATCGACAATGCGTGATAAGCCAGCGAACGAGCGGCAACGTGCATTACAAACGGCGACAGCTCACCGGCAATTTTATACATATTCGGGATCATCAAAAGCAGACCCTGAGAAGCGGTAAAGGTGGTGGTCAGCGCACCGCCCTGCAAAGAGCCGTGTACGGTACCGGCAGCGCCGGCCTCGGACTGCATTTCCTGAACTTCCGGAACAATGCCCCACAGGTTTTTCTGTTTGGCGGCAGACCATGCGTCAGCCCATTCGCCCATCGGCGACGACGGGGTAATCGGGTAAATGACGCAGACTTCATTCATACGATGGGCAACTGAAGCGGCTGCTTCGTTACCGTCCATCATTTTCATTTTCACTTCTGACATTTTATTTCCTTGTTAATGTTTAGCGTATTAGAAAAAAATTTCTGCCCTTCGTATAACACGGAAGAATGCAAAAATCCATCAAAAAATGATATTTTTGAAGATATTTTTATTTATTAACCTAATCTTTGTAAAATTCTTTTAAGCTGACAAAAATCGAAAAAATCAAAGGAGAAACAAATGCTCAAACCGACAACCGCCGCCTTTTTTGCTTTGCTTGCCGCCGGCTGCGCCTCGGCTCCGGCCGACAAAACCCCGCCGACAACTGTCGGACAGCTGAACTCTTGTATGTTAAGAGAGATTTATAACCGCCAAGAAACAGGCAAACTTACCGCAGACGAGTGGACAGCATCGCAGGAAGTCTTCCGCAGTTGCTTGCGACAACTGGATTTAAGCGAACGCGACGTCAACCCCGCCCAAAGCCTGAACATTGCCGCCAGCGCCATCCGCGCCCTGCGCCAAACCGACAATCGATAATGACAGAGGAAACATGACCGATTCCGGCTACAGCGAAGATTATCTGCTAAACAAACGCGTAAAAATTTTTCAGCCCGATGACGGCTATCGCGCTTCAATTGATGCCGTATTTTTATCGGCGCTTGTCAGCCAAGCCGCGCCGGGCGAACGGATTCTTGACATCGGCTCCGGCACCGGTGCGGTTTCTCTCTGTTTGGCGCATCGTTTTCCAAAATGTCACATTACCGGATTGGAAATACAGCCCCGTCTGGCCGAATTGTCGAACCTGAGCGCCGCCGCCAACGGTTTTGATAATTTGCATTACATAAACTGCGACATCCGTCAACCGCTCCCCGCCGTTGATAATTGCAGTTTCCATCACGTTATCAGCAACCCGCCGTACACCGATCACGATATGCCCTCGCCCAACCCCGGCAAAGCTTTTGCCCACAATCATCAGCAGTTTGACCTGCCGTCATGGATCGCCTTTGCCTTAAAGATGATGCGCCCCAAAGGGTATTTTTATATGATCAACCGAACTGAAGCGATAGAGGAAATCCTTGCCGGCCTCCATAAAAAAGCAGGAGCGATCACCATTGTTCCGCTCCATTCAAAAGAAGGCCGGCCCGCCAAACGCGTCCTGGTTTCCGCTCGCAAAGATTCCAAAGCGCCGGCAAAAATCCTCCCCGGCCTAGTTGTTCATACCGCCGACGGAAAATACACCCAACAGGCCGAACAGATTCTCCGTCAAGCAGAACCGCTATTTAAAGATTAGCCAATTCGGCAAAATAAACAACTTCACGCCGGCCGGAAACTGCTTTATGCAAGGCGGCAATAGCCTTACCGACCATTGTCGTAACCGTATCTTCGGCATCATGTTCAAACAAACTGACGCCGATCCGACATTTCAGTCGAAATCCCTGCCTGCCGGCCAAAATTTTTCGTCCGAGCGCCATTTGGATTTTGTTAACCCAAACTTCCGCATCCACAGCGGTTGACAAATAAGGCATCATCACCCAAAACGGATAGTTAATGCCGCAGGCTACCGTATAGTTGGCCGGCAGAACTTCCGTCAACAGCGCCGCCGTCTGCCGCCGCACTTCTCTGCGCAGCGTTTCATCTGCCAGATCGGACAAATTCTCAATATAAATACCCGCCACCGCAATTTTCAATTTACGCATCCGCTGGTCTTTTACCTGTTCGTTGAGCAGCGCCATTTTCAAACGATCCTCAAATAAGTTAAAGCTTGGCAGTCCGGTATCTTTATCATACATTTCGCCCGGATAATCGTCGGGTTTGGTATAGCCGTACCGATGGTTGAGGTCAGCCGTTTCTTTTTGTTTCTTTATCATACAGAAAATCTCCGGAAAATTTTATAAGCGCACATTATTATACTATGGCACATTTACTGCAAAACTTCAACCGCTTTCCTGATTTTTCTGATAGAGTTAAGTTCGATCTGCCGCACCCGTTCTTTAGAAATAGCATAAGACTTGCTCAAATCATCAAGCGTGATCGATTTCTCATACAAACGACGCTTGAACAAAATATCTTTTTCCCGCGGATTTAGGCATCCCAAAGCCTGATTAAACAATTTCTTACGATAGTTAAGCGTTTCTGTCCGGCTGAGCCACTCCTCTTGGTTAGGTTTGGTATCGGCAATAAAATCAAGCAGCTCGGATCCGTTATCGGAAGAAGCATCGACCAACACATTAAGCGAACCGTCATGCGATTTGAGCCGCGTGTTCATATCGGTTACTTCCTGTACGCTGACATCAAGCGAGTTGGCAATATTTTTGATCACATCTTGCGACATTTCGCGATCATCGGTCAAATTCAGCCGGTTTTTAACTTTGCGCAAATTAAAAAACAACTTTTTCTGCGCGGCGGTGGTGCCGATTTTTACCAACGACCAAGAATTTAGTACATATTTCTGTACCGCAGCCCGGATCCACCATAAAGCATAAGTTGAAAAACGAAACCCTTTGTCAGGATCAAATTTGTCAACGGCATAAAGCAACCCTATATTTCCCTCGGAAATCATTTCCGCCACCGGCAGACCATAACCGCGGAATTTTGAAACCACTTTTACCACCAGCCTCAAATGGGAAGTAATCAATCGATACGAAATTTTTGCATCCCGGGTTCTGACATATTCTTTTGCCAGTTCATATTCTTCTTCCTGAGTCAAAATCGGAAATTGTTTAATATTCTGCAGATATCGTGACAAATTAATTTCCGGCGAAAAATCCATCCCGTCAAACGAAACCTGATTATCCATCATATCCTCCTAAAAAACAGAACGTTATCAAACAGATAAGCATCGTGTTTGAGTTTTCGTTCTGTTTTAAAACAGGTTTTTATTTGAGAGAAGTACCTAAATTTAGTAAACAGGTATCTAAAAGCAGGTGCAGGTCAGCCGGAAAATCTGCTTTAAATTGCAAAAATTCGCCGCTGCGGGGATGAACAAAACCGAGCGATGCCGCGTGCAACGCCTGACGCGGGAAAGTGTTAACAAAATTTTTTATTTCCGGCGCCAAACCGCCGATTTTGGTTTTGCCGGCTTTTTCATACACCTGATCACCGACCAGATTACAGCCGATTGATGCCATATGCACCCGTATCTGATGAGTGCGGCCGGTTTCCAAATTACATTGTACCAAACTGACAGCGCCGTGCAGGCTTTGCAAACAACGATAATGCGTTACCGCGCGTTTGCCGCCGCTCTCAACCACGGCCATTTTTTTACGATCAAAACGGCTGCGGGCAATATTTTTCTCAATGATCCCCTCGGCCGGCTCCGGCATTCCGTAAACAACGGCATAATAAGTACGCTCAATGCTGTGTTCAAAAAACTGTGCCGCCAACCCCTGATGGGCAAAATCATTTTTGGCAACAACCAGCAAACCGCTGGTATCTTTATCAATCCGGTGGACAATACCCGGCCGTTTCACACCGCCGACGCCGGAAAGATTGTCGCGACAATGATAAAGCAGCGCATTAACCAAAGTGCCGTGATAAACACCGGGCGCCGGATGCACGGTCATTCCCGCCGGCTTATTGACCACAATCAGGTCATCATCTTCGTAAACCACGTCAAGCAAAATATTTTCCGCCTCGGGATCGGCCTCTTCCGCCGGCGGCACAAAAACGGCAAAACTGTCGCCCGCCCGCACTTTAAAATCTTTGTCGACAACAATATTGTCATCCAAACTGACGCAACCGCCGGCAATCAATTTCTGCAAACGGGAACGCGACATCGCCGGAACCGTTTCTTTCAAAAACACATCCAAACGCTTCCCTGCCTGCCCGTCTGCGGCCGGCAAAGTAAAAAATATGTTGCTGTCGTCTACATTCATGTTTGCGAAAATAAAATTTATGTTATATAATCTGTTTTGATGTATACAGATAATTTGCCAAATTGCAAGGATATAAGTTGATGCTGAAACTCAAAATACTGAAAATGCTGGTCTTCATTCTGACATTTTCACTGATATTCGGTATCATCATTCTGGCTTCCCGCTTGACCGGAAAAATTAAAAAAAGCGGCGGTGAACCGACAACGGCCACACTAAATCAGCCGACAGGTTCCTCATTCGGGAACATAATTGCCGCAGACGGCAAACTGCACATCACCGTTACCGGTGGCAACCGTCCGGATCGGATTATTATTTTTGATACGGAAACAAACCGGACAATTTCCACCATCAGCATCAATTGAGGTTAAAATGAGCGAAGATTCCGAAGACATTATAAAAAAACTGACCGATGACGTCCCCGACGGCAAGGCAACATTTCCTTCCGACCAAGACGACGAGTTCA
>CABUAP010000081.1 GCA_902489675.1 uncultured Azospirillum sp.
GCCCGGAAGGGCGTTTTTTTGTGGCGGATACAGGGCTCGAACCGAAAGGCCTGCTAAGTGTTTTTTGCCGATGCTCCGGCAAAAAACATCTGCAAAGGCACAAAACACCTTAATGAGCATGGGCGTAAGCACCATTGCGAATTTAGATGTTTTGTGAGACAGAGCGACAATGTCGCGTAGTCCTGTACTCTCCGCCATTAAACGCCCGGAAGGGCGTTTTTTTTTGGCGGATACAGGGCTCGAACCGAAAGGCCCGCTAAATGTTTTTATCGACATTTTTGTCAAAAATATTTGACAACCGCACAATTTGTGCTATAGTTTTGTCTAAAAGCACATATATTTCGGGAATAAAAATGATAATCGCCAATTTCAGAGAGTACACAACGGCACTTCGTGACGTCTATTCACATGATGTGATGGGCGAAATCGGTGTATATTATCAATCTCTTATGAGTTCCGGTGAAAAACTCAAACAGCAAAAACTCGAGCTGCAAAAACAAATCAGTACCTGCAAACAAGAAATCAGCCGGCAGGCACAACTGATTCGCAGTACAACCGACAAAAGAGCGGCCGGGCTGCGGGCTGCCGAAATTAAAAGACAAAAAATGCAGTTGGTTCATTCCCTGAAAGTTTTGCAAAGCAGCGACCATTTTAATGTTTTGAGCAATGATGCCAAAATCGGCGTTTGCAGCGGTTTTTTGTTGCAAAAATATATGACCAAAGAGCTTTTGGAACATAATCCGCTGAATTTTGCCAAAGATATAAACAACAACCTGATCGTTGATCCGGAAAAGCTAAGACATTCCGAAATGTTCCAGCAGGCTCTGCATCTGCGCGATTTTGTCGCTGCTTATATGGCAAAATATCCCGACAAAGTTAAAACGCCGGGACACTTCAAAACCATGCTGAACGGCGTCAACGATTGGAACGAATTGCTGCAATATGTTGACCTGTTTTTTGAACGGCTGAATGATGACGCGCAGCTTGATGAGGATATGATTAAGGCCAGCCGACAGGGAACGGAAGTGATCAGAGTCTTTCCCGAGAAAGGCGTGCAGCTGGTGCGCCTGCACACGGCCGAAGCTTTGGATTATGAAACCTCACAAATGAATCACTGTGTCGGTAAAGGAAGTTATGACAAAGACGTCATCAGCGGAAAGACCGTGATTTATTCTCTGCGTGACTGTTCTCCCGACGGGGAATGGCGCCCTCACGCAACCATTGAATACAAAGACGGTGTGATCACACAGGTTAAGGGATACAAAAACAAAGACATTGACCCGCAATATTACCCAGAAATCCGCGCCGGCATATTTGACATTTACGGAACCA
Source organism: uncultured Azospirillum sp. (assembly GCA_902489675.1). Classification (GTDB taxonomy): domain Bacteria; phylum Pseudomonadota; class Alphaproteobacteria; order RF32; family CAG-239; genus JAFUYI01. The sequence goes on from CABUAP010000081.1 coordinate 1,333, forward strand.
GCGATATCGCCGAACTGCACCGCCTGAAAAAAGTCAGGGATCTGGAAAATTGGGGGTATGTGATTGATACCGGCGGCGTTGCCCGGGATTATTATAATTTGAATGAAGAAATTGAGCTTGAGAGCGTTGATGTTTGGAAAGTTCCTCAAGAAAAAGCAAGGTTTATCTCGGCGCAAAAAGCGAATATCAACGGTGAATGGACCGAAGAAACAACAGCCAAAATCAAACAATTTAAAAGTATTCGAAAAGTGAACGTAGATCGGATGACCGGCGGCACGGTTGAAGCTCGAAAATACTTTACGGAGCGGACGGGCGGCGGGGCCAATGCCAATACTATTTTCTCCCTGTTGTCTGGCAGCGCAAATATGTCCAAACTGGGATATGGCTTGCGTTATTCAAACCAACAAAAATTCATCGTTTTTGACGGCAAAGAAAGGCCTTGGATTGATTTGCTCAATCTAACACAACCGGAAAAAATAAATTCCTTAGAATATACACTCGATCAGGCGGAGCAGATCAAACTTGAGCTGTTGTCCGTTCATTCGCTCACCATTTCCGGCGCAGTCACGCCGGAATTGTTGGAAACAATCAGCCGTTTTCGTTCCATTGACAATTTGTTTTTCAAAGGGGCGGATTTTGCCGCAGTTTCACAGATTGACCTCAGTCGGATGCAAAACCTTGACAGCGAAAATATAAACGAAAATGATTTTTGTCTGCACTTGGATGAATCCGCCATAGTAACGGAAGCAGGAAGCTGTGTTACAACCATTTCCAAATTTGTACCGGGAAAGATCATCCGTTTTTACGAGTGCCGAAACCTTCCCGATCTGGCGGCTTTCGCCTTTCCTCAAAATATTAAACATATCGTGATTGATGCCGAATCTGACAAAACCAAAGCAAGCGCGGCTTGTTTTGCACAATACCCCGATTTGGAAACACTTCAACTCAACAATTTTAATTTAAGCAACACCAAGACATTCACCCTGCCCGAAAGCATTACCCAGCTCGGATTTGGCGGTTGCACGCTCGGCGCGGTAAAAGAGCTGGACTTTAACCGTTTTCCCAACCTTTCCACCGTAAATTTGAAGGCAACCGATTTTAAAGGAATTGATCATATCATTTTTCCGGCAGCAATGACAAAAACTGCAGCCGAAAGCTGTACTTTCAAACCCGGCGCCGTACTTGACTACAGTTTATGCAACAAGCTTGATAATTTAGATTTATCTAATTTCACAGGCAACAAAAACGCCTGCGGCAGTATCTTGGTTCCCGAAAATCTCAAACAGATGAAGATTGGCCGTACAGAATTTGAAACATTGGAAGAATTGGATTTGAGTCATTGCCAAAAACTGGAAAATCTTTCGATCGAATCATCCAAATTTCCCAAACTTAAAAAGCTGGTTGTTCCCGGGTGCAAAATAGAACAGAAAAACAATAAAATACCAGAAGACTGCAAGATAATTGATATTTGTCCGGACACCCCCTACCCGGTTTGGACACCGCCGGCTATAGAAAGATAAAGAACGCTGTCGCTGCATCAGGCATAAGACGAAACGAGCGCCAAAAATTTGAAACAATTATTTTAACTAAAATTAATAAATTATGAGCAACGATTTGGAAAACAAACTGAAAAGCCTGACCGATCTGGCGATCAATTTCGGTTTTGGCAAAGAGGAAGTCATCAAACTGATGAAGAACCTGATTTCCGAGTACAAAATTTCTTTTGCCGATCTCTATCCCGATATGTCGGAACGTTTTGAAGAAGTCAAAGAGCTGTGCGGTAAGATTCAAAAAACCGTAAACGGTCTCAGCGAAAAGATCGAAACCCGCTGCGAAACATCGGAAGTTAAAGGAAAAGAAGTACCGTTCGAAATCATGTACGAAGGCTCGGTTCGCAGTAAACAAATTCTCATAGGGCGTCGGCCGATCGGTGTGATCGTCTTGGGAAACAAGTTGTTATACTGGCAGGAATCCGGAAACGAGATTACCCCGAGTCAGGCCAAAGAATACATCCGCCAACTGCCGGCCGGCTATACTTGGCATCAGATGCATTATTCTGAAGCCACCGCCTTAAGAGATATCGTTTACAAAGTAAACGAAACACTGCGGGCAATCGGCGGTGATGTTATCGGCAGCCGCAACTATATGCTTGACGGCGACGGCCAGCGTAAAGGAATTGTACGCTACATCGCCAATGTCTAGAGCGGCCGAAGGCTCTTCCTTGTTCTTTTAAAAGCATCTGCGGATTTTCCGCAGGTGCTTTTTATTTTATGCAAACGCAAAAGCATTTGTTTTTCTTTGTCGATTGAATTATATTGATGGCAGTCAACAATCAATTGAGGAAAAAAGGATGATAAAAGTTCAGAATCTGGTCTTTGACTATATGACGAAAAGAGCTTTGCACGGCCTTTCGTTTGAAATAGAAAAAGGCAGTATTGTGGCGTTGATCGGGCCAAACGGCGCCGGCAAAACCACGCTGATGAGATGTCTGGCCGGGCTGGTCAAGCCTTTCAGCGGCGAAATTTATATTAATGACATCAATGTGCCAGAAGACTCGCGCAACGCTCACCGCCATATTTCCTACCTATCGGATGTTTTCGGACTGTATGACAATTTAACAGCCCGCCAATGTCTGGAATATGCGGCATTGGCTTTTGATATTCCTTCATCGGAGATTGCGCCGAGAATTGAAGAAACGGCAGAGATGCTTAATCTTACCGAACATCTGGACACTTACGCCGGCAATCTTTCCCGCGGTTTGCGCCAGCGGTTGGCTATTGCGCTCGGGATCATTCATAAACCGGAATTTATCATCCTGGACGAACCGGCTTCCGGTCTTGATCCGGAAGCACGGTTGGAGTTGTCAAAGCTGTTTGTATCTCTCAAGGAAAAAGGACATACTTTGCTGATTTCTTCACATATTCTGGCCGAATTGGAAGATTATGCCACCGATGTGATCGTATTGAGCGCCGGCAGAATCGTCAAATATGAAAAATTTAACGGCGATACCGTTAATGTCAAACAAGATGCCCGCATCAATGTGGCAATCCGGGTCAAAGGCAGCTCGGAACAACTGATTCTGTTTTTGGAAGAAGAGAACTCAACCGGCGAAGTTTACAACGACGGAACCTATGTTCATGCCTGCGTTTTCGGGCAGGAAACAGAATTGGCGGCTCTGCTCAAGAAACTGGTTGCGGCCGAGATCAAAGTTATCGAGTTCAAAATTGAGAAAAACTCGCTGAAAACCGCCTACTTTGAAACCTTAAAGGAAGGAGAAGAATAATGTTTAAAAATCCGGAATTTATCAGAAACACATGGACCGAGCTGACGGCAAAGAAACTGGCCGCCATGCCGCTCTTGCTGATCACGGTCTATCTGCTGGCCTATATTTTGGATGAAACGTTGCCGTTTTCCGTCCTGCCTTATATCTGCGTATTCTTTTACTGTATTTTCACTTATGTCTGGAGTACCCGGTTGGCCGCAGAAACGGTTATCAGAGAAATTAATGCCAACACTTGGTCGTTTCAGGTCATGACCTCAATGTCACCGCTCAAAATGGCTGTCGGCAAATTGTTCGGCAGCACTATTTATATCTGGTACGGCAATTTTATCTGTTTTGCCCTTTACCTTTTGTCCTATCATCTGCATCAGAGCAAGCTGCCGGAAGTGCCGCTGTCCGAACTGCTCACCAATGTTTTGATTTTCATTTTGTTCGGCTTGTCGGCGCAAATTCTGCCGCTTTTGCTCAGCCTGCACTCAATCCGCTGGCGGCATTTCTTTGAAAAATTTGATGTGACCTTTTTCCAGTTTATGGGAATTGCCATGATTATCCCGCTGTACAAAGTTTTTAATGGCAGCGGCGAAGGAATTTTTTGGTACGGAGCCCATTATACCGCAAAAGAAGCAGCGGTTATTTTCTTATCAATTTTCATTATCTGGGGTTTTGTGGCCATTGTTAACCAAATCAAAACCGAATTTGGGCAGGAACCCTACCCTGTTTCGTGGTTTTTATTTACCCTTTCGCTGGTGGCAATTTTATTTGGTTTCAATAATTACGGCAGCGACAATCCGCTGGTTCGCTATGTCGGTACGCTCTCGGCCTTTTTTGCGGTTCTTGCCGTTACTTATCTTACCTTGTGCGGCGAATCGAATATGGCGCTTCGTCCGAACATGGTATCCAAATATTATCACAGCAAACAGTATAAACGGTTGTTTATGATTATGCCGAGAAGTCTGGTCACAATCCCCATCATTATCGCGCTGGCGCTGGTTCTAAGCGCCCAATTCGGCAGCTTGGGACAAGAACAGGGCACCAGCATGAGCTTTATGGTCTGGGCCATGATTATGTTTATGCTGCGCGATTTCTGCTTTATTTACCTATGGTCGCTGTTTGCACAAGGTAATGAAAAAGAAACAACCGTGGTTCCGGTGTTGATTGCTTTGGCTACCTACACCATTATCCCGGTTTTGCTCAACCATTTTGATCTCAAAATCTTTTGTCCGTTCTTTATGCCCTATTTCCATGAAAGCAGCTATCTCACATACAATGAAAGCGCTTTCCTGACACTTATTCCGCCAATGTTGGAATTTGTTTTTATGCTGGTTCTGTTGACACTCGGCATCAGGAAAAAATTCCGCGAACTGCAGGTTTAGATCAAAATTTAACTCCCCGGTTTAAGCCGGGGAGTTTTTTTTAACACATCAAGGTCAATTCAATTAAAAATTATCAACAGATATTTTAATTGCACAAAAGTTGTAGACA
>CABUAP010000082.1 GCA_902489675.1 uncultured Azospirillum sp.
CTTGATATTCAAATCGGAAAATCATACTTATAATTTATAACAAAAAAAGGATCCTTTTTTTGCCGCTTTTTTAAGGATTGTATTTTCGTGGTTGCCGAAAACAGAATTTTGAGCTTATATTGAGCCGGATAACAATAAAATATGCGGAGAAAAAATGACAGGTTTTTTAGCGGAAGGGCTGATCGCCTCAATATTGGCCGGTTTGGTAACCGGGGTGGGTGGTTTTTTAACTTTTTTCAAAACAACTTATTCCAAAGACGATATAAATTTGATGTTAAATACGGCAGCCGGGGTTATGCTGGCGGCGGCGTTTTTTTCGTTGATGGATCCGGCATTGACCGGCTTGAAGTTGTTGTTGGCAGACAATAAAGAAACAGCTTTGTGGTTTTCGGCATCGGTATTTGCCGGTATGAGCATGATCGGGATGTTAAATGCTCTGTTGCCGCATGAACATGAAGTTTCCGGCCATCACGGCGGCGGAATGCATATCGGAGCGGCCTGGCTGTTTGTGATTGCCATCAGTATTCACAAAATGCCCGAAGGCCTGGCGATCGGCGTGGCTTATGGTGGGGAAGAGTTGAGCAACCCCGAGAGTTTGACTATAGGTATTGCTTTGCAAAATATTCCCGAAGGGTTGACGGTGGCCATAACTTTGATTGCGGCCGGTTATTCCCGTTTGAAAGCGGCAATGGCCGCAACGTTGAGCGGAATGATGCAGCCGGTGGGAGCGGTGATCGGCCTGCTGATTGCCGATATCGGGTCATTGATGGTGCCGCTCGGGATGGCTTTTGCCGGCGGTGCAATGTTGTTTGTGATTATAAACGAGGTTTTGCCCGAAACTTATGATGCCAAACAAGATAAAAAGTCGGCGCTGGCACTTTTTGCCGGTTTTGTGTTGATGTGCGGCTTGAGCATTGCCATGCAGTAGAGCAAAAAACGGTTGACAACTGCGGCATTCGGCGTAAAATTAAAAGGTTAAATTGATTATTTTAAAAATTTTTATAGCCTATGGAAACTCCTGAAACAGTTAAACAGGAAATTGAGTTGATCAAGCAAAATTCGCTTGTTAAGTGTGATGTCTATTTTAAAAAGCATCGGTTGAGCCGTGACGGTGCCGCTTTTTTAATTGCTACCCGCAATCGCGCTCTTATTTTGGCCTATGCCGCATATTATTCTTTTGACAGTTTTAATGAGTTGGATCTGGTAAAACTGCGTGATGAGGAGCTGATGTGCGGTTATATTCAACTGCATGGTTTTTTGTGGGTGGATGCCGAAGAAGAGCTGGTAAACAGCGACATGATTGAGGCCATTCGCCTTTTGATCTCCGCGTACGCGCTTTCGGAAAGAGGCGAGGTCGCTTTGCTGAAAAAGAAAAACACAGAGCTGATCGCGATGTATGAAAGCAAGTGGGGATTTCGCTCCAGAGAAGCTAAAAACCGTCTGATAAAAATGTGAAAGATGACGGTCGTTGAAAAAAAGCCTTTTCTTAAAAATTTTTAAGAAAAGGCTTTTGCTTTTTTAAAAGAAAAGGCGCTATTTGCGTTTTTGCGGCATTTTGACTTCTTCGTTTTCTTTGAAGTAGCGCACAGTTTCCGCTTTGAGTTCGGAAGTGGCTTCTTCATCGCAGACGATCAGTGCGTGCGGGTGCATTTGCAAAATGCTGACCGGGCACATATGGTTGATGCTGCCTTCAATTGCACAGTGCAGGGCTTTGGCTTTTTTATCGCCGCTGGCAATGATCATGACTTCTTTGGCGTCCATAATGGTGGCGATGCCGATGGTTAAGACATTCTTGGGTACCAGATCGGTATTGTTGTCAAAAAAGCGGGCGTTGGCTTTGATGGTGTTTTTGTTTAAGGTTTTTACCCGGGTGCGGGAGGCCAGAGAAGACCCCGGCTCGTTAAAGGCAATATGTCCGTCCTCGCCGACGCCGCCGATCAGAAGATCGATTCCGCCGTAGCTGCGGATCAGTTTTTCGTAAGAAGCACATTCTTTGGCAAAGTCGGTTGTTTGTCCGTTTAGGAGGTGGACATTACTTTTTTTGATGTCGATGTGATCAAAGAAATTTTTCCACAGAAAATGATGATAGCTCTGTTCGTCATCGGGATTAAGACCGACATATTCGTCCATATTGAAAATGACAACATTTTGAAACGAAAGTTTGCCTTTGCGAAACATGGCAATCAGGCGTTCGAACATACCGAGCGGCGAACTTCCGGCCGGGATGGCGATGACAAAAGGTTTGCTTTCCGTCGGGCGCGCAGCCTTAATTTTATAGGCGACATAATCGGCGGCCCACTGTGAACATTGCTCATAGTCGGGAGAAATAATCAATCTCATGGGTAAATATCCTTTTTACTTTATTATTAATTTGATTATATTAATATGAAACATAAAACTAAAGAAAAGGTAAATGTTCATGTTTAATTGGTTTGCTCCTAAAGTTTTTAATCAGGGCTATCTGCCTGAAGAAAACGGACATCAGGTCTTTTTTATGGAAGCCGGCAGCCCCGACGGTCAACCGGTGTTGGTTTTTCACGGCGGGCCCGGCGGCGCTTCGCGGCTGCATCATGCCGAGGTTTTTGACCGCCGCAAATTTCGCATCATCTTTTTTGACCAGCGCGGGAGCGGTCGCTCTCAGCCGGTCGGCGAAACCCGTTATAATTCGACAGCGGATCTGCTGCATGATGCCGATCGACTGCTTAATTTTTTGAAAGTGAAAGAAAAAGTTATCTTGCTCGGCAGTTCGTGGGGTGCAACTTTGGCACTGTTGTTTGCCGAAAAATATCCGGAGAGAGTCAAGGCGCTGCTGTTGTCCAAAATTTTTCTTGCCGATGAAACGGCGGCCGGCTGGGTGGATGAGATCAGCGGTTGGTTTTATCCCGATATTATGGCAAAGCTGCGCCGCAATATGCCTGACAATGTCGATCTGCCTTCGTTTTATGCCGATATGATCAATTCCCGCAATTTGTCGGATCAGGTCAAGGCCGCTTCTTTGTACGGTAATTATGAACGGGTCTTGGGGCAGCTTATTCCCGGAGAAGAAAAAAGCGAGGTGACGCAGGAAGACGTTAATGCGGCAAAGATTTATATCAATTATGCGGCGGAAGGTTTTATGCTTAAAGACGATCAGATTATGAGCGATATTGAGCGTATCAGGCATTTGCCGGTGCTGATTGTGCATAATCGGTTGGACATGGTTTGTCCATTGATCGGCGCTTGGCGTCTGCATAAAGCGCTGCCGGCCTCCCGGTTGGTGATCGTGCCGGAAAAGGGGCACGTCGGCCCGCTGATTGCGCGCACATTTAAGAAGGAAATCCGCCGTTTTCTCAAAATTTAGTGTTTGCGGCGGGGATGAAATTCGAGCGCCAGCGAATTGATGCAAAAACGGTTGCCGGTTATGGTCGGGCCATCGTCAAAAACATGGCCGAGATGAGAATGACAGTTGGCGCAGCAGACTTCGGTGCGGTTCATGCCGTAATTATAATCGGGAACCATTTTGACGCTGCCGGGGATGGCGGCGTCAAAGCTCGGCCAACCGCAGCCGCAGTCAAACTTTTGTTCGGAAGTGAACAAGGGGTTGCCGCAGCCGGCACAAACATAAGTGCCTTCTTCGTTAAACTGGTAATATTTGCCGGAAAAAGCCGGTTCGGTGGCTCGATGGTGTAAAATGTCGTATTGTTCCGCCGTTAAAATACGATTTCTTGGCATGGACAGCTCCGTTTGCAGGTTAATGGTTCTGTTTAAATAATCTTATGTCCAAAAATTTCCACCCGGAAGCGAACTAAAAAATAATATTCGGAAAATTAAAAAGCCCCGGATGATTCCGGGGCAGCGGGTTATTTGAATTTTCCGGTCCATTTGCGGCGCAAGGCTTTGAAACGCGCTTTGAACAAGGCGGGCGAAAAGCCTGCAAATTCTTTGAATTGTTTGTAATAGTCATAATCGGCGAAATATGGTGCCGCCACAATATTTTTGATAATAAATGCAATGGCTGCTTTTTTGTTTTGAGGACAATGCTGTTCAATGTATTCCGTGATCATGCGGCTGATGGTCAGACTGTCGTTTCTACGTTTTTCCGCTTTTTTCGGATCATGGGTGAGCGAAGAGGGCATCATGATATAGTGATAACGCGTGTTGTCAATAACCCCCAGCCGGGTGCAGAGATGCAGGCAGCGGATAATAAAAAAGTTGTCTTCGGCAATCAGTCCGGCCGGAAATTCCAAATGGTGTTTGCGCAAAAATTCCGTTTGATAGAGCTTGTTCCAGCAGCTGCCGTTTTTGACCGCTTTCAACTTATCGGCAAAATGGGTGCAGACCCCGGGTTTGCCGGCCCAGATTTTGTGTTTTTTGGGCCATTCGACAGAGGTGGCAGTGGTGACAATTTCTGCATTATTTTCGACTGCGCTCTGGTGAAGCTTTTCGTAAAAATCAGGGTCAATAAAATCGTCAGAATCTATAAAACCAATATATTTTCCCCTGGCAAGTTCAATCCCGTGATTGCGGGTAAGGCTGATGCCGCAATTTTGTTCTTGTTCGATAAATTTCAGCCGGGGATCCGCGATCCGGCGGACAACGCCTGCCGTATTGTCGGTTGAGCCATCGTCGATACAAATGATTTCCAAATTTTGATAGGTTTGGTTGATGATGCTGTTTAAGCAGCGTTCGATAAAGGATTCCGCATTGTAAGCAGGAACGATGACGCTGATGAGATCGTCCATTTTTTTCTCCGTGGTCAAAAAGTTTTTCGTATGCTGCAAGTATAACGGTTAATTGTATAAATACAAGCTCTTTCTCTTAAAAGACAATTGTGAACAAAACGGCAAATTGCTTGATTTGTCATCGGCAGGTAGTATTATGACAAGCATAAAAGACTAACTGTGAGGAATTTTAAAATGAAAGGTATTATTCTTGCCGGCGGAAGCGGTTCCCGTTTGTATCCGTTGACCAATGTGATCAGCAAGCAGTTGCTGCCGGTTTATGACAAGCCGATGATTTATTATCCGCTTTCAACATTGATGCTGTTCGGTATTCGCGAAATTTTGATTATTTCGACCCCGCAGGATACACCGAATATTGAAAAACTGTTCGGCGACGGTTCCCGGATCGGGCTAAAGCTTTCTTATAAAGTGCAGGCAGAACCGAAAGGTATTGCGCAGGCGTTTACCATCGGCGCGGATTTTATCGGCGATGATGACGTATGTTTGATCTTAGGCGACAATATCTTTTATATGGGCGAACAACAGAGCCTGTTTGAACGGGAAATTACCAATAACCCCGGCGGTACCGTGTTTGGGTATCATGTATCGGATCCGCAACGTTTCGGCGTGGTGGAGTTTGATAAAAATTTCCGGGCGGTATCGATAGAAGAAAAACCCAAACAGCCAAAGTCCAACTATGCGGTGGTCGGCCTTTATTTTTACAAGTCCGATGTGGTGGAAAAGGCAAGAAATCTCAAACCTTCTGCCCGCGGGGAGCTGGAAATTACCGATTTGAACCGGCTTTATCTGGAAGAAGGGCGCTTGAACGTGCTGCCAATGAAACGCGGTAATGCATGGCTTGATGCGGGAACACCGCAATCTTTGCTGGAAGCGTCAAATTTTATCGGCATTATCGAAAAACGCCAGGATTTGAAAATTGCCTGTATTGAGGAAATTGCCTATCGCCGCGGATTTATCTCCGCCGAAGAACTTTTGGCACTGATTGACGAGTTGAAAGACGGTGTGGATTACAAAGCTTATCTCAAACGTGTTTACGAGGATTATCATGAAGGTTTCTAAAACGGAAATTGACGGGGTTTTTATTGTTGAACCCCGGGTTTTTGAAGATGCGCGCGGTTATTTTTTTGAAAGCTGGAATAAGGCTGCTTTGAAAGAGCAGGGGATAGACTATGATTTTATTCAGGATAACCAGTCCAAATCCTGTTTCGGCACCATTCGCGGCATTCATTTTCAAAAAGGGGAGTTTGCCCAGGCCAAGCTGGTGCGGGTGTTGGAAGG
>CABUAP010000083.1 GCA_902489675.1 uncultured Azospirillum sp.
ATGTTTATATGAAGAAATTGCTAAATTAACAAAATCAATTAGTGATACTTACCCTGGTCATAATGATTGGTTGTTTAACAAATTTATACCGGGTTTAAAAGACGGTTCTCGAAAAATGGTTGTTGCATATGACGACTTGCGGAATCTTATGGGAGTTGCTCTTCTGAAAGACACAGAGGAAGAAAAGAAAATATGCTGTTTATTTGTTCGGGAAGATTGTCGAGAAAATGGAATCGCAAATAATTTGATGAAAAAAAGTTGTGTGGTTTTGAAAACCAACAAGCCTCTGGTTACCGTTGCAGATGGTAATCTTTCGCAATTACAAAGATTGCTGGATAAAAATAATTTTACATTTTCTTATAAAAAGAAGGGAGCTTACAAAGAAAATGATACTGAAAATTATTTTAATAATGAAGCTACGGAAGTATTAAAGAAAAGTATTTTAGCCCCTTTGTTAGCGCGTCAGTCAAGACAATAACAGAAGAATAATTTGCATTCAAAGCTTGATGTCGTAAGGAAACGGCATTAACTGATGTCTTTTTTGAAGTCTTCCTGTTTGCGGGGAATGTTTGTTTTTGAGCTATCGGCCAGGGAGGTTGATGGCTTTATTTGCTGTGTTCTTTGTTGTGGGGGGATGGCGGTTGCTGCCGGGTTGTAAGGGATGGGGCAGCAGCCGGCGATTGGTGGCAGGGTATAAATTTTTGCTTTATGCAATAAACGGTTGCATTTTGTTCATGGTTATGCTATAAAATTACTGTCGCAATTTTTAGCGGCGTTATTATTGAAGCCCAGGGGAATCGAATCCCTCAGCGAGAAACATTGCCAAGTGTTTGTGGCGAAAGTTGGTGCTCTTCTTTATGGAGGAGTGCCACGAATAAGGCATGCCAAATAAGTGGCTGCACCTCGCTGTGTATTCGAAGCTCCTCCACCTTAAAGCGTTTGCGAAGGTGGAGTTTTTTTGTATACCGAATGTCGGTGCGCCTGTCGGCAAGTCCAATAAGCGGCTGCATCTTAGTGTGTATTCGAAGCTCCTTCGCCTTGCAAGAGTGGTGTTTTTTATAAAAGACCATATTTTTTTAAGGGGAAATTAACCAAAACCGATTTATGCTTGATTTGGTTTTTTAAGCATAAACCGTTTATTATTATAAAACTGTCGGGAGTTCCATCCCACATAGTGTGATGACAATGGTCATACGCCCCCGTTGTGTTTCTTCTCCTCGAAAGCAGGGAAGGAGTACAACGAACTAAGCTTCATTGGACTCGTAAGGGCTTCTTTTGAGGACGAATAAGTGTTGCTGGTGATGCAGTATGGAAAACTCCTTCCTTCTTTCGGGGACCCGAAAGGAGGAGATTTTTTTCCATTCATTTTTATCAGGAAACAAAGTTATGCTTAAATCTCCCCAAAAATTTTCTACTCCGATTATCAAATCTAAAAAAATTTCGCGCGGCCGATTGGCCGACGGGCAACCCAATCCGGTAGATGTCTATGTCGGTCTGCGTCTTCGTCTTCGGCGTCAGCAGTTAAATTACAGTCAGGAACAGGTGGCCGGTATGTTGGGCTTAAGCTTTCAGCAGATTCAGAAGTATGAGCGCGGTACCAACCGGATCGGTGCTTCCCGCTTATGGGATTTTTCTCTTATTCTTAAAGTGCCGGTGCAATATTTTTTCCAAGGCATGGGTGAGGATGTAATCAATCGCTCGCTGCTGATGAATTTTCACACTGTTGAGGAAGTGCGGAAAATGATAGAAAATCTTCCGTCAATGATCGATCCGATGTTGCGCAACGAAAATATTCGCTTGGTCAATACCGTCGATAATCCGAAGATCGCCGGCTTGATATGCGAGCTGATTAAAGAAATCAAAAACAGCTGCCTTTCCTATGTTCCGGCGGAAAAGAAAAATTCTGCCGGAGTATAAAAATATTTGTTGTTGACCATTATTTGAGAAAAAAATTGACTTTTGTCTAAAATGGTGTCACAGTGACAAGGTATGAAACAATTATTAAAAAAATTATATGGAAAAAGTTATGTTGCCTTGTTCACTGCTCTATTTGAACGGTATGGTTGCAAATGAGTTGCTGAAAGGGGAAAAAGTTATTGCCATCGTGGTTGAAAATACATTGATGGGGTTGAAAAACCAAATTCGTGCTTCTTACCACGGAGCGGAAAGAGAGTGCGAATCGTTGACGTTTGCCGATGGGCATTACGGGTATCTTGCTTTGAAAAAAGAGTTTGAACTTTGGGTTGCGCATCGGGAGGAAATTAACCAAACGGTGAAAATTCTGCGCGAAAACGGCGTCAATGCCGATTTTTTACTTGCAGGCACGGCCTATTGGACAGCCAGCGGTAATAAGTTTTATGCTTATGTTGTCAATGCGTCTTCCGGTTATGTGTTGATGCAGGACAAAGGCAGTTCTTATGTTTCACGACCGGCAATCGGAAAGTAATTTTAAATTTTGGCTTATGGATATTATTAAATTTGAAAAAATTTATGCGGAGCTCATTGCCCAAGGCATTAACCCGTCGGAATTCAGCGCATGGCTCGTTTCGTTTGATCGTCGGCAGCCGTATGCGCCGCCCCGTTCCAGTTTGCAGGCTTGGCCGGCGTTTGTTTATGTCTATGATGAGTTTGAAAGTGCCGCTTTTTACAGCGATACTCAACTCTCGGGCATAAGAATTGCCAAAGACCTGACGCTCAGTACCAATATGCAGCTATGCGGGTGCGATGCTCTCTATGCCGAGGAATATGCAGAACTGTTGTCTTATGATGAACTGATGTTGACGGTTTCTCAGCTGCCGAAAATCAATGCAGTGCTGGAAGCGGCCAACCTGTCACTCATCCCGATCACACGGTCGTTCTGGTGCAAGTTGGAAGGAAAACCGGAGCCGGTTGTGTTGTGTAATGGCAAAATTTGTCATGAAGCAGCCCAAAACAGCGGTGTGTTGCTGAAAATTCCTTAGGAACAAAACGGGAAAACTGTATTTATCAAAAGCGTGTCGGAGAAATCCGGCCGCTTTTTTTGTGCCGTACGATTGGGGCAGCAGATAAAAAAAGTTCATTGGTTTGTCAGATAGGATATAAAAAAATCCCGCATCGTTTGATGCGGGATTTTGGCTTTTTGATCCTCAAAAAAATTATTTTTTCAGGATGGATTTGCCGGCGAACAGAGCAACATCGCCCAATTCTTCTTCAATACGAATCAGCTGATTGTATTTGGCCATACGGTCGGTTCTGGACATCGAACCGGTTTTGATCTGGCCGCAGTTGGTTGCAACCGCAATGTCGGCAATCGTGGTATCTTCGGTTTCGCCCGAACGGTGGGACAAAACGGCGGTGTATTTGTTGCGCTGAGCAAGGTCTACCGCTTTCAGGGTTTCGCTCAACGAACCGATTTGGTTAACTTTGACCAAGATCGAGTTGGCAACGCCTTTTTCAATACCCATGGCCAAGCGTTTCGGGTTGGTAACGAACAGATCGTCGCCGACCAGCTGAACTTTGTCGCCGATCGCTTCGGTCAGCATTTTCCAGCCTTCCCAGTCATCTTCGGCCATACCGTCTTCGATGGAGAAAATCGGGAATTTTTCGCACAGGCCTTTGTAGAATTCAACCATTTCGGCGTTGGTGTAGGATTTGCCTTCACCGGTCATTTCGTATTTGCCGTCTTTGTAAAATTCGGAAGAAGCGGCGTCAATAGCCAAAACAACGTCTTCACCCGGTTTGAAGCCGGCGTCTTTGATCGATTCTACGATAAAGTTCAATGCTTCTTCCGCCGATTTCAGGTTAGGAGCAAAACCGCCTTCGTCACCAACATTGGTGTTGTGTCCGGCTGCTTTCAAATTTTTTTTCAGAGTGTGGAAAATTTCTGCGCCCCAGCGGATTGCTTCTTTAACCGAATCCGCGCCGACCGGCATGATCATGAATTCTTGAATGTCAATCGGATTGTCTGCGTGCTGGCCGCCGTTAACAATGTTCATCATCGGAACCGGCAGAGTGCGAGCCATAGTGCCGCCAAGGTAGCGGTAGAGCGGGAGGCCGGCTTCTTCGGCCTGAGCTTTGGCAACGGCCAAAGATACAGCCAAAATAGCGTTGGCGCCGAGTTTGCCTTTGTTTTCGGTACCGTCGAGGTCGATCATGGTTTGGTCGATTTCGATCTGATCTTCGGCATCCAAGCCGGCCAGAGCGTCATAAATTTTGTCGTTGACGTTTTCAACCGCTTTCAGAACGCCTTTGCCGCCGTAACGTTTTTTGTTGCCGTCACGGAGCTCTACGGCTTCATGCACGCCGGTTGATGCGCCGCTTGGTACCGCTGCGCGGCCAAAAGCACCGCTTTGCAGAACAACTTCGGCTTCAACCGTCGGATTGCCGCGGGAATCAAGAATTTCGCGGGCATGAATATCAACAATTGCACTCATTTTTTTCTCCTAAAATTAAATTATCAAAACTGCATTTAACTTTGACTATTTTCGCTTATTTGTCAAGTGCGCGTATGGATTCATTGCAGAATTATAAAAAAATAATTGCAAAAACGGGGGCTGCGGGTAATATAAACAAAGAATTATCAACAGGGAGGTTCCGATGTTTTCCGAAAAATGGCATTATCGCTTTATGGAAGTGGCAAAGCTGATTGCCACCTGGTCAAAAGATCCCAACACCAAAACCGGCGCAATTGTGGTCGGGCCGGATCGGGAAATTCGGGCAACCGGTTATAACGGTTTGGTGCGTGGGGTAAACGACGATATCCCCGAACGGATGGCGCGTCCGACTAAATATGACTTTTTTGAGCACGCGGAAAGAAACGCGGTTTACAATGCCTGTCTGACCGGTACCTGTTTGAAGGGCTGCGTTCTTTATGCCACTCACCCGCCTTGCACCGATTGCGCCAGAGCGATCATTCAGGCCGGGATCAAGATGGTGGTGACCAATCGTCTGCCCGAAGATCCTCATGCGCCGGCCGGCGGTTGGCGGGATAAATTGGTTTATTCGGAGCAGATGTTCAGGGAAGCCGGAGTCGAATATAAGATTCTTGACTAAAATAGGCGGGCTCCTCTTTAAATGTAAATCCGACTGATTATATGATGCTAAATTGATGCTGTATTAAAGTTTTACATTGCGGTGTCAGGCCGTAGCGGCCGGCCGCGGCAGCATCCGCACAGTTGGAGAAATTTGTATGAAAGTTTTAATTGCAGACGAACACGCGTTGTTTCGGGACGGACTGGGACTGTTAATTGAGCAGTTGGACGGATCGGCAACGATCCTGCAGGCTTCCAATTTTGCTCAGGCGCTGAAAATTTTGGATACCGAGCATAAATTTGATCTGATTATTATTGATCTTGATATGCAGGATATGGTTTGGGAAAAAGGTTTTGACGCTATTCGCGCTAAAGCCGGCGATGCCCGATTGGTAGTCATTTCGGCTTCGGAGAATATTCATAATATAAGAGAGAGTTTGGAAAAAGGCGCCAGCGGTTATATTACCAAACGGGCAGAAACTAAAATCTTGAGTAATGCGCTGAAATTGATTTTGGACGGCGGAACATATATCCCGCCGGTGATGTTGGGAAAAAATCTGGATGACACACCGGCAAAAGGCAAGGGAAAAATGCTGACCAATCGGCAATCTCAGGTCTTGGGGTTGGTTGCCAAGGGAATGTCCAATAAGCAAATTGCTTATGAGATGGGGGTTTCGGAAGCGACAGTCAAACTACATATTAATGCGCTTTTGCGTGCGATCGGGGCTACAAATCGTACTCAGGCCGTGATTATTGCGCAAAAGATGGGACTGATTTAATCTTGTTATAATTTGAGGCTTTGAGCCGGCTTTTGAGCCGGCTTTTTTTGTTTGTTTTTTATAATTGTTCTTTAGGGGTATTTTTTTTGTTTTTTATCAACTAACGTTTTGTTTTTTAACTAAAGTTTTATAAAAATGGGTGT